>JAHIYL010000127.1 GCA_018815145.1 Nanobdellota archaeon
AAAAAAGGAAGTTTATTTATAAAAACAAAAAACGAAATTATACAAAAGCATATAAAAAAGTATTCACTTATGGGAATTATTGAAAATGTCTGACAAAAAAGAAGAAAAGTTCATTGAAAAAATAAAATTGCATTCAAAAAATAAATCAATCGAAAAAGAAAACATGGAATTCCGGAAATTTTTAAAGTCTGATGAGCTTGACGAGGAAAGATTTCAAAAAATAGTCAGGGAGATTACTGAAAAAATAGACTGTAAAAATTGCGCAAACTGCTGCAAAGCGTTAAATCATGTATTGAATGAAGATGATATAGAAAGAATCTCAAAGCATTTGGATGTGACAAAAGAAGACTTCGTTTCAAAATATACTTTGAAAAATAAGGATAATGAAATACATATAAGGCAAATGCCTTGTGTATTTCTAGCTGAAAATAAATGCAGTAAATATGACATAAGGCCTGAAGCCTGCAAAGAATACCCTAACCTGCTTGGAAAGGATGTGACAGAAAGATGCCTCGCATTTTTTAATAATGCTGAAATGTGTCAAATCGCATATAATGTATTGGAAAATGCAAAAGCGGAATTTTTAGAGGATATTTATGCCTTTAACAATCCATATTTATGATTTATTATTTTCCCAATATCATTAAATACTTTCTTTTTCTTTAATTTGATTCAATTAAAATCAACTTCACTCTTATCGCCTATCTTCTGGTCTATGTTGTCTGGAGCACTACATACCTTGCGGTCAAGAAAGCGCTTATCACAATCCCTCTTTTCATGATGCTTGGGTTAAGATGGTTCTTATCCGGAATAATGCTCCTAATAATTCTGTTTTTCCTCTACAGGAAAGATGCATTCAAAGGAATAACTCTCAAAAACATTCTGAATTCATTGTTGATTGGTTTCTTTATAATGATCCTGAACAACGGGTTGTTCTCAGAATCAATGAAGACACTTGACTCATATCTTGCTGCGACAATCTCTGCTACTATGCCCATATTCATGGTGATTTTTGATTACCTGCTGAATAAGAAAAAAACAGGAAAATCTGCTCTGTTTGCAATAATTCTCGGCTTCTTTGGCATTGCAATCCTTTTGTACAACGGAAAAATAAAAGTCAGAATATGATTTTCATCTGATAACCCTTGTGCTTGGAGTGATCATATTCGGTTTTGGTTCAGCAGTAAGCAGCAGGCTCTCTCTTCCTAAGAACTCTGTTCTCAATTCAACGCTCCAGATGCTTTTTGCAGGTTTCTTCTGGATAATCTTGTCAGTGTTTACTGGCGAGGTGAATAGCAGTGTATTTGCTAATATACAATTAATTTCATGGCTTTCGCTCTTCTATCTGGTGATATTTGGAGGTGTAGCTATGCTTGCATATATTTACCTGATTAAGTATGAACCCCTTTCAAGAGTTTCAACATATGCGTTTGTGAACCCTATCGGAGCCACTATAATTGGTGTTCTCATTGGCGAGCACCTTCGGCCGAATTTCTATATTGCCGCACCTATGATACTAGCAGCCATTATCATCATTCTCAGGGCAAGAAAAGCAGAGTCAAAGGGAAATAGGGTTGTTGGGACGATATCCTGACTTACTAAAAGCCGATTGTTTTAGCATGACTTCAATCTAACTTGTACCTTTCACCAGATTTATATTATAGCTCTTCTTAACAATCATTATTATACTGGAATTAAGGTGAAAAACATGAGAAAAGAAATGATTATCTTGATGATAAGTGCAGCATTGATCATAGCAGCCTGCACAACAAAGACGAATGATGATAATACCGGGCTTGCAAATCCTGCTTCTGTGTTCTGCAAAGACAACAGAGGAACTCTTGAGATTGTCACAGGAGAGGACGGCAGCCAGAGTGGAGTATGCACACTTCAAGATGGAACTAAATGTGAGGAGTGGGCTTATTTTAGGGGTGAATGTCCTATCAACTATGAAATTACTGAGACACTAGATACAGATTGTTCAGTTGATCATGAATGCACAACACCGATAGATTACTCAATAAGGTCAAATTGTCCTTATACCACTAAATGTCTCTCTGGAAAATGCACAGTTGTCTGTCCAATCTTTGATGGTGAAGGATATCCTGAAGTGAAAGAGTGCGGCCTATGCCCTGAATTCATGCCACCGGGCCCTGATTTCTGTAAGGAAGGAAAGATAATTGATGGCGGAAAAAATGACTGTGGATGCCAAATGCCGCCAAAGTGTGTTGAAGAGTCAGAAGAAGGAGAAAAGAATTTCTGCACTGAAAGGACACCTGCCTGCACAAAAGAATATAATCCTGTCTGCGGCTGGTTCAATCAGAAGATTAAATGCATAAAATATCCCTGTGCATCGACCTATGCTAACAGATGCATCGCTTGCAGTGACGAGAAAGTTGAATATTATACAGAAGGCCAATGCCCTGACTAATCCATATCGATTTCTTTTTTCAATTTTTCTGAATATCCTGTCAGGCCGAATACAAGATCGAATTTCTTTCCATATTCAATTGCAAGGGCAGCACGTATCAGTCCGACAGGGTTGAAGAATTTTGTTGACCCAAGTTTTTTCCCATTGCTTTTTGATTTATGATAAGTTTCATATTTTTCAAGGTCTAAAGAATATTTTTTTAGCAGGTTTTCAATATCCTTAATTGCCTTGATATTCATCCTTGATATCTCTTTTGATAGTTTCAGAAATGATCTTTCTTCTTTTTGGTCCCATTCGTTCTCGTACCATCTGAAGTGTTCTTTTGAAAATTTGTAGAGATCGAGTCCGGTTATCTCTTGTTTTTTTGTTGTCAGATCTTTTTCAATCATCTTGGAAAAACCACTATTTATCTCTTCAAATGTAGAATCAGCAACCTCAAACATTCCTGCAAGAGAGAATATCTTTCTGAGCAGAGCAGTATTTTTCTCCTGCTTTGCAGCCTTGTAGTTAAGGTGGTGTTCAATCTCTGCCCAAGCCTCCTGCAAAATAGTCCTTATCTGTATCTCGCAGACAAGCCCGCCTAGGTCATTGAATTCAATGAACTGGCTTCTGTTCTTAGGTATCTCGACCAGCATGTGAAGAGAAAGGTAGCCGAACTGGTCAAATTTCTTTGCAGAGCGCTTGTCAGATTCTTCAATCACCTTGAATTCGTTCTGTATTATTTTTTTCAGCCTTTCAATATGGGATGAGAAAAGGCAGATTATCCTGACCCCTGCTAAATCTGTACATTGCCTTAAAGGATCCTCATACCGTTTCCTTTCAACTTTTTCAAGGAAACTTGAATAATCTTTAACTCTCTGTTTCATTGAATGTATCCTTAGGTTGTTCTTTTCAAGAGCGGAATTTAGTATTAGTGAAACCAGATTCAGTAACCTGTCGTATTTAGGTCTTTTGCTTTCATATATTTTCCGCAGCTCAAGCGAATCAATGATAATTTCTCCTACACTTGTCGTTTCTGGCATTTAATATTTAATTATGTATTGGCTGTTTATATTGATTTTAGGTTTTGAGAGTATAGATTTTTTTCAACAATTTTTTAAATTAGACGAGGTTTCCAATAACATTATGAAACTCGACAAGACACAGACGACAATAATCCTTGCAGGAGTCTACATCTTCCTCCAGATGACAGCAGATATTGCTGCAACAAAGGTCATTGTCATAGGTAAGATTGTCATGGATGCAGGAATCATCTATGCACTTACATTCACTTGGAGAGACCTTATCCATAAGCAGCTGGGAAAAAAAGCTGCTCAGACAATAATAATCCTTGCAGGTGTAATAAACATACTTATGGCATTATATTTTGTCTTTGTGGTAAAACTTCCCCCTGAACCAGAATGGGCAGCTGCAGGCGGACAGCAGGCATGGAGTTTCATATTTGGTATTGTGCCAAGGATTGTTGTTGCATCCATAATTGCTGAATTGATATCAGAACTGATTGACACAGAAGTATATCAGTGGTGGGTCAATGGCCCGGGGAAAAAAAGACCCCAATGGCTCCGAGTCATTGTATCAAATTCATTTTCTATTCCAATAGACAGCATTATATTTCCCATAGTTGCATTCTATGGCATACTAAGCATGGATGTACTCTTTATCATGTTCCTCTCGAATATCCTGGTCAAGGCAGTGATGACATTGGCGTCGTTCTGGATGATCTATCTGGTGCCTGAGAAGAAGATATATGCAGAAAATTAGCAAACCCACTTTTTTTTCAATTCTTGAAACTTATCTTTTTTAATTGCCTCTCTTATATCTTTCATAAGCCTCATCAAAAACCTGAGGTTATGTATGCTGCCCAGTCTATGATAAAGGAGCTCATCACTGGTGCAGAGGTGGCGCAGGTAAGCTCTTGAGAAATTCCTGCAGGTATAGCAGTCACATGTTTTATCTATTGTTCTTGTTGATGTGCGATTCACTGTATTTTTGATGTTTATCCTATACTTATTCTCTTTTTTTCCACCTTCGCTTGGAGGAACCAAAAGATAGCCTGATCTTGCAAGCCTTGTTGGCGAGATGCAGTCAAACATATCAATCCCGCGTTCAACAGCTTCGAATATATCTTCCACAGCACCTATTCCAAGAAGATGTATTGGTTTTTCTTCAGGAAGAAGAGGGATTGTCCAGTCAAGTATCCTGTGCATCTCGTGCTTTGATTTTCCCAGTGATCCGCCTATTGCATACCCTCGGAAGTCCTGCTTGGCAAAAAATTCAGCACTCATCTTTCTGAGGTCTTCAAATGCTCCGCCCTGGATAATTCCAAAAAGGGACTGGTCATTATTTTTTTTTGCTCTAATGCATTCTTTTGCCCATCTGTGAGTCCTCAGAAGGGCTTTTTTTGTATATTCATGGTCATGGAGAGGGGATGTGCATTCATCAAATGCAAGGATTATGTCTGCACCGAGATCTTCCTGGATCCTTATTGATTTTTCGGGTGTCAGCCTGTCAGTCTTTCCGTCAATAGGTGATTTGAATGTGACTCCTTTTTCATCTATCTTTGCAAATTTCTCCAATTGCTCAACATTGTCTTTTTTCTTTTTTCGTGATTCTTCAGGAAATATGTTTCCCATTTTTCCTATATTATGTTCCATTCCGAAACCTAGTGAAAATACCTGGAATCCGCCTGAATCAGTTATCATAGGACCATCCCAACCCATGAATCCTCGCATCCCTCCAAACTTATCTCTTATGAGTCTTTCACCCGGAGCAAGATGCAGATGATATGTGTTTGCAAGCACGATCTGTGCACCTATTGATTTCAGGTCATCAGGACCTATGGCCTTGACAGTAGCTTTTGTCCCCACAACCATGAAGACAGGTGTCTCTACTTTACCATGCGGTGTTGTGATTATGCCGGTTCTTGCCATGGAGGCTTTGTCTTTTTTAATTATTTGGAAGAATTTTTTCATATTTCTTTAGAACAGAGGAGACATTTTTAAATTTTGACAAAATAAGTCGTACATAGAGGCAAATCTTTATAAATAAAACCCAATTCCAGCAACATTAGAATGATAATTCCAATACGATGTTGGTCATGCGGAAAGCCAATAGGACATCTCTGGGAAGATTTTCTTGTCAAGACAGAGAATCGAAAAAAGAATGTGAAAAAGACCCTTGACGAGATTGGACTTGAGAGATACTGCTGCAGGACCATGTTCATGGGCCATGTCGACCTTGTCGAGACAGTTGCACAGTTCAAGAAATTCTAGGTATTTATTTTGCTATTGGTGTTTTTTGGCAAATCACTACATTTAAATATAAAAGCAGCCTTCCTTTTCCTAAGATGATAAAAGGACAATTGCTACTGGTTCTCCTGCTGTGAAAGCAGCTTTCAGTGTCCCTTTATTCTTGATATTTCAATAATTTTTATAAAACTTGAATGAATCTAAATTTAACAAAGGTGCAATAAAAGATGATCAACCCAGAAAAATTACAGGAAAAATGGAACAAGAGATGGGATGATGCCAAAATATTTGAGGCAACACCAAAAAAAGGACAGAAGAAATTCTTTGGCACTTTCCCTTATCCCTACATAAACCTATACCCTCATATAGGGCATTTCTATTCACTCATGAAACTGGAGGCTCTTCATAGGTATAAGAGGATGCAGGGGCACAATGTGCTGTATGCACAGGGCTGGCATGCAACAGGAAGCCCGATGGTGAATGCTGCACAGAGAGTCAAAGAGGGCGAAGAGAAGCAGATAAACATATTGAAAGATATGGGTTTTCCTGATGAGGATATCCCTAAGTTCGAAGATCCATTGCATTGGATAAAAGTCTTTTCAAAGGGCTGGGAAAATGATCTGAAAGAAGCGGGCTGCTCAATAGATTGGAGAAGGAATTTTCATACTACATCACTTAATCCGCATTATAATAAGTTCATCAAATGGCAGTTCAGGCTTCTCAAAGAAAAGGGGTTTGTGAAAAAAGGGAAAAAACCTGTTGTGTGGTGCGAGAAATGCAATTCTGCAATCGGCGATCATTCAAGGGTAGCCGGGGAAGGTGAAACACCCCAGGAATTTACTTTACTTAAATTCAAGTTTGAAGATTCTTATTTGATAGCTGCAACACTTAGACCTGAAACTGTTTATGGGCAGACCAATATGTGGGTAGACCCAAAAGAAGAATATGTGAAAGCAAAAGTCAAATCCCCAACAATGGATGAAGAATCTTGGATATTAAGTAAAGAGGCCGTTGAAAAACTTAAATTACAGAATAAGGATGTTGAAGTCACAGGAACAATCAACGGAAGTGAGATGATAGGAAAATATTGTATTGCTCCGGCAATAGACCGTAAAATAATTATCTTGCCTTCTTATTTTTGTGATTCCAATATAGGATCTGGATTAGTCACTTCAGTTCCCAGTCATGCACCTTTTGATTGGATGGGTATTTATGATTTGCAGCAAGATAAAAGTGAATGTGAAAAATGGGGATTAGACTGGGAAGAAATTCTGAAAATAAAACCAATTGCCCTTATAGAACTTGAAGGATGGGGAGAACATCCTGCAATAGAGATATGTGAAAAATATAAAATCAAAAATCAGAAAGAATTTGAAAAACTTGAGAAAGCAAAAAAAGTAATTTACAAGGCTGAACACTTTAGTGGAAAAATGAATGAGGTTACAGGGAAATATAAAGGCATGACAGTAGAGGAAGCTAAAGAAAAAGTCAAAGAAAATCTAATAAAAAATGGGGATGCAGATATCATGTACGAACCCACAGGAAAAGTAGTCTGCAGATGCCTGACTGAGGCAAAGATAAAGATAGTTTCAGATCAATGGTTCCTGACTTATGGGGATAAAAAATGGAAAAAGACAGCCCATGAGGCTCTGGACTCTATGAAGTTATATCCTGAAAAAGTCAGGGCGCAGTTTGAGTATGTCCTGGACTGGTTGAATGACTGGGCATGCACACATGAATCTGAGAGCGAGCTTGGTACACATCTTCCATGGGATACATCATGGGTAATAGAATCTTTGTCTGATTCTACAATCTATATGGCTTATTATACAATTGCCCACAGGATAAAAGACATTGATCCGGATAAGATCGATGATAAGTTCTTTGACTATGTTTTTCTTGGAAAAGGAGCCAAGAAAGAGATAGATATTGATGGGAAATTGCTTGATGAGCTTCATGAAGAATTTGATTACTGGTATCCGATGGATTACAGGACAAGCGGAAAAGACCTTATCCAGAACCATATGAGCTTTTCAATATTCAACCACTGTGCAATATTTCCGAAAAAGCACTGGCCAAGAGCATTCGGCCTGAACGGGTGGGTGACTGTTGACGGCAATAAGATGTCCAAGGCCCTTGGCAATGTCATCCCTGTAAGAAAGATGGTGACAGAGTTTGGATCAGATGCATCACGGCTTACTGTTCTTTCCGGCGGAGAAGGGCTTGATGATGCAAACTGGGACAGTGAGATGGCAAGGTCTCTCAAAGAAAAGCTCAATGGGATGTTGGAGTTTGCAGAAGCGCATCATGACAAGGGAATCGATGAGATGAGGGCGATTGATGAATGGATGGAAGCACAGATCGATGTCATTGTCAAAGAGACAACAGAGTCCTACGAGGAGATGCTCTTCAGGAGCGCGATACAGAGGGCTTATTTTGATATCCAGCGCCATGTCAAGTGGTACATGAGAAGGACAAATGGCAAAGTGAACAAGAAGGTTATGAACCGGCTCATAGAAGCACAATTGCTTTTGCTGGCACCAATCACACCGTTCATCTGTGAAGAGGCATGGGAGAAGATCGGCAAACAGGGATTCATCAGCACAGCAGAATGGCCGGAATTCAAAAAAAATATTGATGTTGAGACAATTGCCCTTGAAAAAGTGATCGAAGAGACAATATCTGACATCAATTCTGTACTTAAGATAACCGGGATTGAAAAACCAAAGACCATCAAATTGATTGTTTCAGTAAAATGGAAATATGCGCTCTACAAGAAGCTGTCAGCTCTACTGGAGAAGACAAGGAATTTCTCTGACATCATGAAAGAGATTATGAAAGATGATAATTTCAAGAAAGAGAGCAAGGCTGTGTCAGGCATAATCCAGAAGGCTATCAAGACTGGAAGTGTTCCGGTTGCAGCAGGCCAGGACAAAGAATTCAAGGCAGTCAGTGAAGCCAGGGATTTCTTTGAAAAAGAGTTTGGCTGCTCTGTGATTGTGGAAAAGGCTGAGAAATCAAAAGAGCAGAAGGCTGGCGCAGCACTGCCCGGGAAGGTCGGGGTTGTTGTTGGATAGAATCTATTTTTGTTGAAATATGATTATTATACTTGTGTTTCAACTAATTTTTTATTGTTCGTCTTTATGATAGATATCTAGAAAGATGAGTAAATTCTCTTGTTTGATATAAGAATAAGAAATCCGATACGGCGGGACATATAATTCTCTTGTTCCCTTTCTTGCATATCGCATTGGTTTACCAATTTCTGGGTTTGAAACAATTTTTCTTATTTGTTTCTTAATCTTTTCTTTAAGAGAATTGTCTTTTATTTTTTCGATTATTTTGAGAAGTCCGGGTTCTCTTTTAATCTCTAACATTTTTCAAGTTCTACTAAAAAATCATCTTCAGATACAGATTCAAATTCGCCATTCTCATATCTTTTCCATGCAGCTTCTGTTCGTTTTGCAGATTCCAAATCTTCTTCAAGGTTTTTATCAAGCTGACTTACCTTCTTAATTATCAATTGGTCATTATTTTTAATGATGAAAAGTTTTTCACCAACATCAAATTCAGTTCTTAAATCACTTGGAATAACTATCTGTCCTTTTGTGCTCATCTTGGTTATGCCTACATCAATCATAAAAATCACCAAAAGTAAGAAACGTCTTACAAAATATAAATTTATTGTTTTTGAGGGTATTCAATTCTCCTTTTCTATTGCCAATCTGTTGAAAAATGAGTATTATGGTTCAATTGAATTACAGTCATGTAAATGTGAAGAAAATGATACTTGCAATAACTAGGTCTGCAAAAACATTTTTTTAATTTCAATCTCTTTTGTTATTTCATTGATTTTTGATTCAAATATGATTATGTGTTCAGGAAGGATTTGTACGATACCGGGGCTTACAATTTTTCCACCATATTCATTCAAAAGGCCACCAGATTTGTTTTTCCCATTCAATAGATAATGCAGTTTTACCTTATCTTTTTTAGGAAGATGCTTTAGAGAATACTTTATCTGGACTCTTGGTTCAAGTCCAAATTGCCTGCTGAAATTATTGCCTGTGATTATACTCTTGCCATTGAATAGGATGTTGTCTCTTGAAAAATTCGATGGAATAAAGAAGGAATAATAATCGAATGAATGGATATGTATAGGTAAGTCTGAAAAAATTGAAAGCTGTTTTTTAATCTTTTGAGCTTCAATGAGTTGTTTTTTTACAGAAAACCTATTGAAGATTACTGCAATATCTATATCATTGGCTTTGCTTCCCTCTATGACTGAGGAACCGAACTGAACAATATCAATCACTTCTTTGTCATAGGATAACTTTTGTTTTTTTTGCCATAATTTTAGCATCATATCTTATTGCCTCAGCAAGATCTTTTGACATAATGTGGATATAGCTGTCCTGATAGAATGGAAAGTCTTTGTCAATTAGGTCATAAATATCTGGAAATTTTTTGAGCAGTATAATATTCTTTTGCAGTCTTTACAAGGATTGTTCCTTTCACAGAAATTGAAAAAGTATATTTATATTTAAATTTTTCTAACCAGGTAAGAAATAAGTGCAAAAAGTAAGGGGTTTTCTAACCAGGTAAGAACAGATTATTTCAGATAATTTTATAAATAAGATGTATCTTATTTATCTTGTATATTGATAAGGGTGAAAAAATTGGGAACTGAAGTAATAGATATGGGTAAAATAAGTTCGAGGGGCCAGGTTGCAATACCTTCGGAAATTAGAGAGAGAATGGGTTTGCATGAAGGTGAAAAAGTTTTGTTTGTTTTGACAGATGATACATTGGTGATGAAAAAAATAACTATGAAATCTTTTAATGAGATTACTCGGCCTTTGAAACAAAAAATTTCTGCATTGAAAGTAAAAGAAAGTGATGTGCCTGATATTATTCATAATTTTCGAAAGAAAAAATGAGAGTAACGGTGGACACCAATGTGTTGATTTCAGCAACTTTTTGGAAAGGAGATTCATTCAAGATTATTGAAATGGCTGAAAAACAGGAAATTGAATTGGTTCTTTCTCAGGAAATACTAGATGAATATGAAGAAATATTGAAAAGAGATGAGATGCTATCAAAGGTTGTTGACAAGAATCTTAAGAGAAATGAAGTTGTGCAAAAAATTGAAAGAGTGATTATCTCTTCTTCTTTGCAATTTTCCACAGCAGGTTGAAGTGTTTCCTGAAGCTCTTTGCAACTTCTTTGTTATGGATAAGAATTCCAATGGGATCATCAGTATCTGCGATGATTATGGCAACTTTGTCTCCATAGACCCTGTGTGAGGCACTGGCAAAATATTCATTTGGAAGATATCTTATTTCAGAAAGAGGGGTCTTTGTGTATTGTTTTCCATATGCTTCTTCACTATAGATTAGTCTAATATGGATATTTTTTTTTTGTCTTGCTTCTCTGAAATGATGAAAATATGCTTTTAGGTTTGATTCTATCTCCTCACTAGGACCATATGCGACATAGTTCTCACCTGAGACAATGATGTCTTCAAATATTGTTTTGAGTCCCTGTCTTCCTTTGAAGTATTCCACTTCATGCTTGGTTTTTTTCACAGAATTTTCCATATTTAGAAGGTCAGGAAGGATGTCTTTCAATTGTCTTTCTCTTTCCTGGAGAAGAGAATGAAGCTTGAGCGGATGTGCAGGTCTAAAGAATGTCACACCCTCTTTTGATATCTCGCTTGCAAGGCCTTTTTTTTCTAGCCGCTGAAAACAGCCATAGACAGTTGTCCTATGCATGTTGGTCTTTCTTGTTATGTCTTTTGCTGTGCCTCCGCCTTCTTTCAGGAGTTCGATGTAGATAATTGCTTCATTTCGGGTAAGACCTACCTTTTCCAGAGTCTTGATTTTGTTCAGATCGCTCATTTTGAAACAAAAAAAACATGTTTTATATTTAAATGTTGTCATGTTCATGACAACAAGAGCATATAAATGGAAACGCACTCATCACCATCACAAAAATAGTTTTTTTCACCACTATAAAATAAGTAAATTAAAAGGTTTAAAAAAAGTAAACTAAAAGGTTGAAAATAATGTCATCGATTGGTATTATAGAACAGATAAAAGAAAATTGGCCAAGTTCAGCACAAGCGCAAGGATTAGATGTTTTACTTAGACAATTAGAATTTTCACAGCAATATTCTCCAGACGCAGTAATTCAAGAATTTTTTAATAATGAACCTAGTGATTGGAATGTTTCCCAAACAGTTGCACAGTACCCATGTGATAAAGGTTTGCAGTACATGGTTGTTGAGGGTTCAATGGGAAATGGAAATGGACAATTTCCAGATATATTAATCGCTCCACACAAGGATCCAGTTTTGTATGAAAAAATTGTTCAGCCACTGGAGAAAAAAAATATGACTGGATTTAAATTTTTGGATAAAATACAAGCTGTTACAGAATTAGTGCTTAAAACACTTTCAAAACCAGCTATTGATTATGAAATTGAAATTGGGAAAGATGGTTTATTGAAATATTCTAATCATACACGACTTGAACCCTATGATTCATTATTTACCATAATTGGTGACCCCAAAATAGGGTTGGTTCCACTGGGTGTATTTATTGAAGCTAATACAGGAGACTGCAGAACTCATGGTGATGTAACACAAGTAGCTCTTCAAGCAGCAGGCTTTGAAGAAACTTGTGTGGCATATGTTCATTCCTATACACCAAATGATTTTAGGAAAATTGACTCAACCACATGGAATCCTAGAACAGACACCAAGAAAAGAGGAGATCATAAAATTAATTTGCTTTACTTTGAAGGAGATTGTGAAGTGGAAGAAGGAGTATACATTGTGGACACAGAATATTTTTCTTCTGCTCTTTTTCATGGACATCGGGTGGAAGATGTATTTAGATTTAATGATGCGGCCCATATAAATGATTGGTTGTCAAAATTGCCGGATAAAATGGCATCCTATTTAGAAGGTAAGTTGAGGCTTCTAAAAGAGGAACCTCCATCACTTGATTATACTTCAAATTTACCATTAATAGGTACAATTGGACTTGAAAAAATACTAACTTATGGTGTCAGTAATCCACAAGGAGAACTTCTTATGCCAAACGGTTATCCTTATGTACTGATTCAAAATTATGAGGTTCAATAAAATGGCAGTCTTAGAAAATAGGCTAAAATCGGAGGTAATTGTGGTACCTGGTGGGTCAGGGGATATAGGTAGTGATATTGTTGCAGAATTTCTAAAATTGGGGTTAAAAGTTGCTGTTCCAACTTCAAACAATGCATATGCACAAGGAGGAGTACCAGAGAACTTATCGGATTTAGTAGCAAAATTTCCTGATAACTTATACGTTGCGTACTGCGAATATGAAGATCCAGAACAGGTGAAAGAATTTGTTAGCCAGGTTCACAAGGAATATGGGAAAGTTGATTCACTTATATATGCAGCAGGAAAATTTCCTTCACCAGGTAATCTTGAAGACAAAGGAATTGATGCAATCAGAGTAATGGAAAAAGAAATTAAGGGCTTTGTAAATTTTTACAGTGCCTCTATTGAAGATATGCGTGATATTGGTTTTGGAAGAATCATTACATTTGGATCGACTGCCATGGAACAAAATAATCCTCACTTCAGTGTTTACATTGCTTACAAAAACGCAATTTTTTCATTGATAAAAGCAATATCACTGGACAATAAGAAACATAATATTACTGCTAACATGATTTCTCCAGGATATGTTGATACTGAATCAGTCAGGAGTCACATGCCTAAACTGAGTAGTGACCAAAAAGTGCCTATTCAAAGAGTAACTGGAATAGTTAAAAAATGTTGTTTG
>JAHIYL010000128.1 GCA_018815145.1 Nanobdellota archaeon
AGAAAGATATAAATACTTAATTTATTTAGATTTCTTTATTATTTTTATTCAGTCAATGAGGGAAAAAGATGAACAAGAAATCTCAGATACAATATTTCATAATAATTGCACTTGTTATTGTTGCTGGTTCTCTAATATATTATTCGAGAGCTGCTAAAGAGACTGAAAATACAATAAAGGTCCGGGTTATATCTTCAGATTTTCAGTCAAGCAAAGAAGTGATTTCTTTTTTTATTGAGAACTGCCTAAAAGAGACAGTGATAAAGGCAAAGGAAGAGATTGGTATAGATGATAGTCTTGCAATAGAAGATTACATAAAGACCAATCTTGTTGACACATGCATTAATTCCAACATGGTCACAATGGCAGAGCAGGGTTTCGAGTTTGAGGTTATGAAAGACAAGCTTGTATCAGTTGTTGAGATTGCAGACAAATCCATCCTTGTTGACCTCACACTTCCTGTCAAATACAGGCAGGATGATGCAGAAGTGCAGATCGACAGGTTCAAGTATTATTTTACCATATCGGATTCAGGAATGGTTGTCACAAATGGAGACGGTGTTGTTGCAGAAGAGATGCATTTTGTTACAGATGACAGGAGTTTTGAGCTTGTATTTCCAAAAGGGATTGCCCTCAAGGATGCTGTGACAGGAGCTGCAATGGTAAATCCAGAGATAAAGATTGAGATGATTGATAATGATGATGCAGGGATTATCGGCACGACAAGGTACAAGGTGACACCGGATATGGTGATTGAGGACGGAGAAGTGCATATATACTTTTCAGTGCCTGATGATGGTACACCAGAAGATAATTCAATTATCTATATAAAGAACGGACTGGGTTGGGCGGTTGAGACACAATTTGATGAATCAACCGGAAGATATTTTGCAGAGCCCACTCATCTGAGTGAATGGGGGCTTCATGGCTCATGCAAGGCCGGTGCAGAGGGTTCAGCATATATAACATTCAAATTAGATGAACTGGATACAACATGGCATGAATTTGAAATCACAATCGGAGAAGGTGATGGGGAAGGACTTACCTGCATCCAGTCTGCAGAGATTGAGTATCTCTATGCTGGTGAGACACAATTCAGATTCCAGGTCGAAGGAGCAAAAAAAGGTGTTGAGACAGAAAGGGATGGATATGGTGACTGCTTTACACCTATGGGAACTACTGATTACAGGACAAAAAAGCAAAAGCTTTCAGGCCAATTTGGAGAAGAAGCAGAAATAATGAAGAAAGGAAAAAACATAATTCGGGTCAAAAAAACAGGTTCAGGTACTCCGCTTGCAGGTCACAAAGGTTTCTTTATGGTACTGAGGATGGAAGGGACTTTTGATAAGTGTGATAAGGACAATGGACCAGTCATTTGGTCAGATGCTGAAGGTACAGACTGCTTTGTTGATACATTCAGTGTAAAAGAATATCTTGGAACAGATGGAGTCAAAAAACAGATAGAAGATGTTTTGGATAATAGTGTTGAGCCAGATGAAGAAGGCATGGCAAATTCATGCTTTTGTCCAAGAATTGATTTTGATAGTTCAGGACTGGATGAATTCCCAGAGGGGCAGTCCTGTGGGATTGATTTAGTAGAGTACAATATCGGTGAATGCTTCAAAGGAAATGTTGGAGGGATTTTGGAACGACCTATAGACCCAGAATTAAATGGATGGGATATATACCATGTTAATGCCTGTCATATGCCAGAGGAATGCGGCTGGGAACAGGAGAATCCTTCATGTGCCCCCGGGACAGACAGCAAGGGCAGGATAGTTTATTCTTTTAAGGAGGAAACAGGTGAATTTTTTGCAGGAAGCAGTGACGGAGATTATAAATGCAGGCTAAAATCGCCAAGAGAACTCAAGAACCTGGCAAGACACAGTGATGATATCTTTGATTCTATTAAAAATATCTTTGCAGATTTTTGGGAAAAAATAAAGGAGTTAAAAATTGTACCAAGGGCGCACTATAACACTGAACTGTGGAGGACAGCTGATAAATACTGTTCAGACATGTATAAGATAACCGGGGAGAACCTTGACAATGAATTCCGTAATACACAGGAGATCATGTGCTGTCCAAGAGCAGTATGTTTTGGTGACGGCTGCCATCTGTTGTTTACAAATGCAGAAGGGTTGCCAAAAATAACACCAAAAATACCTGGTGATATCACATCACAACCTGGAGATGTTCCTCATAACACAGGATGTAATGCAGATACTCCGGAAGGCACTTATATTTACATAGGTGATGTTTGTATGGGGTGCTTTTCTCCAGATGGTGAAAACTATGGATGGATAACTGAAATACCTATGGATCCACCTAAAGCTCTTGAATGTGATCCGGGTCCTAGTATTGAATGCAATGAAGATAAGGCAAAAGATCCGAATCCTTATGAAAGTGTTTCTCCAGCAGCAGGTGAAGTCATCTGCTACAGATGTGATACAGTTGACATTGATCCAGGATATGCATGGTGGTATGAAGAGGATACTTCAAAATGCACAGGTGAGCCAGGGGTATGGAAACCCGCTAGTATGGTATGCGAAAAAGAAGGCCAATTGATACAAGTAACTGATGAAGGTACAGATAAATGTTGGAAATGCGAACAGATTTGGATAGATATTAACCAAGGGCAGACAGATCCAAAACCAGGTGGTTTCAATGTGAAGCCAACTAATTCAGGATGTAATGCTCAAGGTACATGTACAAAAATTGAACATTTAGATACTACTTCTCAAGATGGAGCGTTTACGTGCAGGTATATTAAAGGAGTAGGTGGGGAAGCTAAGTATGGATGGACAACACAAGGTACAGTAAACAATAATGGAGAAAATCAAGGGAGTGAAAAATTTGAATGTGTACAGACTGGTATTACAGATGTAACTCTATGTGCAAAACCATGGTCCAGTGAAACGAATCTGTGTGGGCAAGAAATTACTTTGCTCGCATATGGTGATGGTCTTGTGGAAAATCAAGATTATGAGATAGGTTTATACAACACAGGTATCTGGGGAGGAATTGTAGATATTTTGTCTAAGAGTGCTTCAACAACATCGTTAAAAGCACCATTAGCTCCAAATGCACCAATGAACAAATATGTTGAAATAAAATATCTGTATAATTACAATGCATTTGAAATTGGCAAAATTGAACTAGCGTTTAAATTCGCAAAAAAAGGGGAAAAATTTACTAATGAATTGCTAATAATAAATAAAATTGATAATTGTGACACCTAATAATATTTAACCACCTAAACTTTATTAATCTTTTTTCTTTTCTTTATCTTTAGATGAAAGAACTCGCTGCAAAAATTCTCAAAAAAGGCTAATACCGACATTTATTAATATATGTTAATATTTATTTATCCAATGAGGAATTTCTAAAAAATGGAAGATTCAGGCAAGGCATTAGTTGTATTTCAAAGCAAAAAAATACGTCGGGCTTGGTTTAAAGGAGTGTGGTATTATTCTTTAGTTGATATAATTCAAGCCTTGACAGATAGTGTCAATCCCACAGATTATCTTAAAAAACTGCGTAAAAGAGATTATGAGTTAGGAAACTACCTAGGGACAAATTGTCCCCATGTAGAGATGCTGACTGAAACAGGTAAAAAGAGAAATATCCTTGCAGGAAATACAAAGGATGTTTTTCGGCTCATCCAGTCGATTCCAAGCAAAAATGCTGAACCCTTCAAGAGATGGCTGGCAGAAGTGGGGAAAGAGCGAATAGAAGAAATTGAGAACCCTGAACTTGCACAGGATAGGATGAAAGAGATTTATTCTGCAAAGGGATATCCTAAAGATTGGATTGATAAGAGATTGAGGGGCATAGCCATACGGCAAAATCTGACAGATGAATGGAGAGAAAGAGGAATAAGGGAAGAAATGGATTTTGCAATACTAACAGCAGAAATTTCTAAAGCTACATTTAGTATGACTCCGTCTGAATACAAGAAATATAAAGATCTGCCAATAAAATCAAAAGCAAACCTCAGAGATCATATGGATGATTTGGAATTAATTTTTACAATGCTTGGTGAACGAATGACAACAGAACTTTCACAAAAAGAAAAACCAGAGACTTTTGACAAAAACAAAGATATTGCCAAAAGAGGAGGAAAGGTGGCCGGAAACGCCAGAATAGTCGCTGAAAAAGAACTAGGTCGTCCTGTAACATCCAGAAAAAATTATCTATCAATAACAAAAAGCAAAAAGAAACTTCCTTACAAAGACAAGTAATAAAATTAGTTTCCAAAATCAACATTTTTTCTTTTTTTCCAATTCTTTAATAAACCTATTACTATTTTCAAAATAGATGAAAAAACTCGCTGCTAAAATACTCGCAAGCATCAAAACCTCAGAAAAAGATATCCCTCTATTGGACAACAATTACAAAACCGAACAATTCTCAAAAGACAACTTCAAAAAAATAATCCCTGCAGATTCAGATAAAAACATCATCTTCATCGACGGCGGTTCTGCTGAAATATTAAAAGCTGCAAATATCAGCCTGTTTTTCAACAGAGTGTATTACACAGTCTACAAAAACAACAAGAGAATACAAAACAAACTCTATGAATTCTACACATTAATCACAGCAATGAACAAGAATGATAAATTGTTTTTCAAAGCAGAGACCTATCAGAATGATTTTGAATTTTCTATCCTTGAATTCGATTCTATGGATGCAACGCTTACAACCGGAAAATCAAGGGTTGAGATTTCGAAGCTTGGTGATGTAATAAGAAGGTTTGGCGAACTGAAAATCGCTTACATGACTGCGGAAAAAGAGGCAATTATTGTGATTGATGGTTCTTTAGAAGAAAAATACACTTATGAAGATGATTTTCTGAAAAAGCTTTGCAACTCAGGAAATATTGTCTGCGGCCTTTCCAAGACAACAAGGGATATGACTAATAACGGAAATTCTATTACAGCTTCTCTTTCAGTGCTTTCTCCTTTTAGAGAATGGTATTACAGGCTGACTCAAAATGACAATGCAGATCTTTATTTTGTGAAGCTGAATAAGAATTCTGGCCATATATTCAAATTAGAGGTAAACAGGGCAAATCAATGCAATATAAATGAAGTGCTGTCAATACTAAAGAAAAACAGTATTGACCCTGTATTTTTGGGTTATCCTTACGGACTTATTGAAGCAGATAGATTCTCAAGGATTTCAAATAAGGAGAAAGAAAGAATCAAACTGCAGTTAAAGCTGATTTTTGGAAAAAAATTTAAAGAGATAGAATCCATTGAGTCTTCTCTGGATGCACATGGAATTTTGGACAGTATTTCTTAATAAATATG
>JAHIYL010000129.1 GCA_018815145.1 Nanobdellota archaeon
GGAATGCTTTATCTTGCTAGAGCTGTTAAACACCTTGAAATAACTGTTACAGCGCCAATGACTAATATTACACCTGCATTCATTTTACTTTTTGCATTCATATTCCTAAAAGAGACACCAACTCTTGCTCAAATAGGGGGTATAATGTTGTTGATTGCAGGTGCATACCTTTTGGAAATCAGACCGCATAAGCATTCAACATTTCAACCAATTGTGGAAATGATCAGATCCAAATACATGCACTACCTTTTGGGAGCGATTATCGCTTTTGCACTTCTTGCAGTATTTGAGAAACACTTTGTCACAAACCTTGTCCAGCCATTGACGTACATATTCTTTTTCTGGATATTCATCTCAATGAATTTTGTGTTCCTTCACTGGTACAGATATGGATTGAGTGAAGTTAGACAAGAAATAGGTAAGGGATTGAAGTGGTATGTCATTGGAGGCATATTTAGTGTATTGGCATCCATCACCTATTTGATCGCTTTATCTCACACACCTGTGACCCTTGTGATTCCTCTACGAAGAAGCACAACACTGTTTACAACATTAATTGGTGGAAGGATGTTCAAGGAGAGTAACAACCATATGAAGATTGCTGCATGTATTATTATGATTCTGGGAGTGTATCTGATAATTGGCACGTAGCTCCATGTCATGTATTCCTGTTTTTGACACAACATTAAAAAAGAACTCCCACTTCTAATAAGAATATGCTTACAATAAAAGCACCTTTAAAGGATGCACAAAAGGTAAAGAGCTTATTGCTGGAAAAAGGACTTCTTGATGAGAGATATCAGCTTAAGAAGACCAAGACAGATATATTCTTACCAATTGTCAAGCGTTTCAATACAGCGTACAAGATTACAGAAGTCAAACTTGAGAAAAGAGAGCCAAAGCAGGATCTCAAGAGCAGACTATCAGAGACCCTCTCTAAGCAGGAGATGACTACACTCAAAACAAGCATGGACACTGTTGGAGATATTGCCATAATTGAACTTGATTCTGGACTTGAGAAGAAGGGAAAACGTATTGCTGAAGAGTTTCTCAAGCAGAGCAAAAGTATCAAGACAGTTCTTAAGAAAAAGGGCAGTCACGAAGGTGAATTTCGGGTTCAAAAATACGAATATTTGGCAGGCGACAAAAAGTTTGAAACGATCCATGTCGAGAACAATTGCAGGATAATGCTTGATGTCAATAAGGTGTATTTCTCTATGCGACTTGCTACTGAGAGGAAGAGGATTATGCAGCACGTCAAGAAGGGTGAAAGAATACTTGTAATGTTTTCTGGCTGTGCACCATATCCGTGCGTTCTATCTAAAAATACTGAGGCAAATGAGATTATTGGAATCGAGATCAATCCCGAGGGGCACGAGTATGGTTTGGAGAATGTTGGCTTGAATAAATTGAAGAATGTCAGATTGCACTGCGGAGATGTAAAAAAGATTGTTCCTAAACTGGAAGGTACTTTTGACAGAATACTCATGCCACTTCCAAGAACAGCTGAAGATTTTTTAGATACTGCATTGTCTGTTGCTAAAAAAGGCACCATCATACATTTTTACAACTTTCAGAAACAAGATGAATTCCATCTGGCAGCGAAAAAAGCAGAGAAAGCTTGTAAAAAAGCAGGCTTTAAGTGCAAGATACTTCGGACTGTGAAGTGTGGACAACATTCCCCGAGGTTTTTCAGGATCTGTGTTGATTTTGAGGTAAAATAATATGCGTGAAATGAAAGAAACCACAATTCAAGAAATCGTAAGGATTGCAAAAGAACTTGCCTCCTCAGGTAAGAAATGGCATTTTCATATGTTGACACCTGATTGCATGTTCAATGATAATAAAGACAAGCACGCATTCATTCTTGAAGATGAGGAGAAGCAAGAGGTCTATGTCACATACTCTGATGAAAGGTATATGGATGAAGGAAAAGAGCTGGTTAAACTCATTCACGGAGATAAGATTGTAAAAGAATATGAAAAAGACGAAAAACCACCTGTAATTACCGATGAAAACATCCAGTTCATGCTTGACAAAGCCAAAAAACTCAATGAAAAGGGCATTCATTGGCACCATCACATGCTCTTTCCTGATTGCATATTCAATAAACACAAGGGAAACTGGTGTATTGTGTTTGAGGATAAGGAAGGAGATAAACTTGTTGAATCAATTTCTGAAGAAGAACCAAGTAAGAGCTTACGCGCAATAGAAGTATTATATTATGCGCAAAAGAGTTAAAATAATAACAATAACCGCGCCTTTGGCAGGGATCATGCC
>JAHIYL010000130.1 GCA_018815145.1 Nanobdellota archaeon
AAATTCACTTTCAACTTCATCCTCTTTCTCTTCCACATCTTTTTTCACAAAGTCGCTGAACAGAGGGATTTTTATAGGTATTGCAAATCGTGTAAAATTACTGCTAATAATTGCTTCACCCTTGTCCAGAGCAGCAATCGCCCTTGAATCACTGGACAGGTCCTGGGATGCAGACTCGATTATTGCCTGTCTTTCCATAGCCATCTCTATTCCCAGTATTATCTTTGTGTTCATATTAGCAAGTATCTGCCTTGGGATAAGTGAAGGAAGCTGCGTTATTGCTGTAAGACCTATCTTGAATTTTCTGCCTTCCCTTGCAATTGTTGAAAAAATATTTGGCCCATTTTCAAGGACTTCTTTACCCAGGACTCTTGGAGCTTCTTCAAGGAAAATTGAAACAACAGCCTTTTCATCAAGTGTCCCTTTATGCTTATAGCTCTTATACCTTGAAAAAATTTCAGTAGCTATAAGGCTGCCAACAAGTATCTCGATGCTGCCTGAAAAGCTTGATGTATCTACAACAACCAGTCTTCCTTTTTCAAGAGCATCGCAGATATCTCCAATTGTTGTCTTGCCAGAATTATTGTCAAATACTCCATTGCAAAACAATCTATCCTGCTCCACATCAAGATTTAGAAGAGAAACAAATCTCCGTTTTAAAACAGCAAGTGTCCCTTCCATAAAACCAGCAATCTCCTTTTCCAGGACAATAGCTTCAATCCAGTCTTCCCTGTATTTCCTGTAATATGCTGTCATTGCTTCTTTTTGGGCAGGGCTCGCATTCATGACACCATTGAAATGAATTGGTTTGATCTGCCTGAGGTTTATTTTCAAGGTCAGTTGGCCAGGTGGAACATTATTTGGTGTATAATAGACCATATTTTCTCTGAATCTGCTGTCCTTCAAACCCAGTCCATTCCTGCCATAATACTCATCATGAGGGTCAAGGACAAGGATTCCTGCATAATCTTTTTTGAGCATATCCCAGAGCATCACTGATGCTAAATTGGATTTTCCTTTTCCTGTAGCAGCACCTATCAAAATATGGTGGGTAAATACTTTTTCTCCTGGCAAAAATATATCAACATCCACCATTTTTGATCCTGAACGCAAAGCTCCAACATATAATGATTTTTTAGGTTTTGTCAGGAATTTTAGGTCATCTTTGGTGACTTCCCGCACGCTTGAGAAAAAATCAGGAAGTGATTTTGACGAGTGAGCAGTCTTTCTCTGACTATTAATTGATATCAGGTTCTTGAGCATAGTAAGATTATAGTTTCTTAGTTTCTCATCCATGAAACTCATATCAGATTCTTCCTCCAGCTTCATTCCCGACACAAGCTCAAGATTTGACTGGCTTATCTGGCTCCCATACAACAGATCATATGCCTGCAGAAGTATCTTAGAATTTTTGCTCTCAGCAACAAGGAGCTCTCCAAGCTCAATTCTTTCACCGGATTTTTCCCTTGCAACAAGCTCTCCGAATTTTCCTGATATTATCAGGCCCTTTATTGACATATCATGGCAGAATAGAAGAATATTTAAAATAGTTTGGGATTGGTATAACCATAAGATAAGAAATGTAAAAATCCTAATTATACTATTGGCAATCCAAATATTATTTTCATGTAGTACGGTCACCACAGATGAACTAATAGATCCCGACACAAATTGTATTCCTCTATCAGGCGCCACTGGCGGGAGTGACGGACCCATGAATGTTCATTTTATTTTTATTCCCTGCAATTTCAAAGGCAATTATCTAGTCAAGCAAGACAATGTCGATTATGATGATGTAATTATATCAGGTAAACTTGACAGTCCCCATGAGACATTTGAAGATGCAATAACCAATTTATGGAATTATCTTCTGAAAACAGAACCTTTTTCAGTAAATACAGAAAATTTCAGAGGAAGTTATATATGGCCATATACTGACAATGATGGTATTGAGGATGAATTTTGCTCCAATTTTGATGCTGCAATGTTAAGATCAGATACATGTATTAATTATAATGAAGAAACCAAAGAAAACATTGACAATATAGTTATTGTTGAAATATATTACGTTGCACCAGAGGGATCATCTAACAATGAATGTAGGTCACGCTTTTAAGCTTCGTCATCCATATTATCAGGAGGTATGGCCTCAAGGAATGATTAGTATCTACGCTCCTGAAGGAGGCGGTAAATACCTGCATGGCTATCCCTCACCCATTTCCACGCAAAAATTAACGGAAGATCAACTGACATACTTTAATGTGTAAATCTGTATAGGCCTTGGAGCCTTGATAAGGATGATATCATGGCATATGATGAAAATCTTAGGACAGAATACAATCCTGTCGGAAAAAAACTTATCAATGATGCCATAAATATGGGATACAAAAAATACATTGATACAAAATACCCACATAATTGCGGCGAAATTAATGAGTTATTTATCGATACATTTGATAAAACACCGGATGCTACAGTTAACAAAATAAGGGATAATTGCTTATTGAATGAATGTAGCTTTATTAATCCGGATTTACCTAATGCTCTTTCAAATATTGAAGTGTGTTGCAGCAAGATATCAGATGAATTTGTAAAGAATCTATGTTTGAGACCATCTTTTTACTTTTGTCCTAAAGGTTGTATCCTTTATGACACCAACGAAATCAATGAATATGAAGTAATATGTGTTGAGAACTCAGTGTTTTGGCTTTACGAAAACAGCGGAGATGCGGAGCAAGTGCATGGTGTTTGCTCAAATGCCATTCCTAAAATATGCAATGAAAATGACGTTGGCTGGTGCATTGAATTTGAAACAGATTTATGTAATGACAACCCAGACTGTGAATCAATGAAAATTGACGCCTGTTGCACCCTGCTTGACGACAATTCGTTCAGCATCCTCCTTGGAAATGATGCAAAAGAACACAAAAAAAAGTTATGTGATTATGGTTATACTAATTTCTGCGAAGGTCAAAGCGGAACATCACACAACAGTAAAAATTCAGACTCATTTCTTCTTGCTTAGAAAAATATCAACAAAAAAGGAAAAAAAACAAAGAAATAAAATTTACTTCCTGCCTCTTGCCATCTTTGCGCAAGATATGTCTCCGTCCTTATCTATGAAATATAAGAAACCTGACTCTTTCTTGACAGCGGCTTTTGCGACTTTCTCGACTTTCTTTTTTCCGCCTTTCTTTTTACCTCTTGCCATCTCAGCCCTAGAGACATCTCCATTTTTGTCCACAAAATACAGATATCCTTTCTGTTTCTTTACTCCAACTTTTGCAACTTTTTTTGCCATTTTAATTTTCCTCCATATGTATTTTGAATAGCAGTGTCTGGAATTTTACCGAGTTAAATATTTGCTTTCCTAAACACCCCACGTCTATAAATAGAGGAGAACTAGTATTTAAATTTTTCTTTTTTCAGACGAATAAACAAAGAGAAATGGCACTCCTAGTAGCCTTCAAAGCGCATTATCTGCCTGATCTCCTCTTCTGAAATCGAACATCCATTCATTTTTGCACCCCAAAGCACTGCATCTAAAAGGTTTTTTTCAGGCTCTTCCTTCATAAGTTTATAGTCATCCAAAAGGCCTTTTTCAAAAGCAACTGTAATAAGTTCAACAGACCTGATTATCTTTACTCCCTGCACTTTCTTGCTGAATAGGGTCAGGTTCTTGCGATTTACGTCAATATGTGTATGAAGTTTTTTCTTGAGACGTTTTTCAACCTTTTCAGGTTTCTCAATAACTGCTCTCATGGTGAATTCATCAACAACTAAAGCACTGGCGTCAAGCCTCAGGCAGGCTGCCAATGATTCTATCTCAGCCCGATGCACAATTTTGATATAATTGCCATGAGCACTATATATATTATTTGCCAAATCCAAAAGCTCCTGTGTTTCAGAAGCAAGTCCAACATGTTCATATACGTCAATTGTTCCTCTGTCTATTTGCCTGAGAAGTTGTATTGCTTCAAATTTGAATCTCTTTGAGTTCAGCGGGCTGTCCACTGCTTCCCTCTTCACATTAGAAGTGATATAAAATTCTCCTGAAAAACCTATCTTCAGTTTCTCAAAAAGCCATAATAGGTTGTTCAGAGACAAGCTTATCAATGGTCCTGTATCAAATACCAGTGCTTTCATTTTGATTGACTCTAATTGAATAGTGATCTCGTGAACATCAATTTCTCTTTGATATTCTTTTCATGTACTCCTCTATAATCCTGGGTCTTTCCTATGTAATCCATCAGTTCCCACATCGAGATGCCAAGAGTTTCTGCTACACGCTCCACTGAAATGCCGTGGTCATATATTTTTGTGGCCTTGCTTATCTGCGCCTGTTTGACTATCTGCCCAATGAATAGTTCAGCACTGGCATCACCTTCAGTTATCTTCTTGAGGATAACCTTGATTTTCTTCCTGAATAGATCATAATCATTTTTTTGAAGAGCTAGTTTCAGCTCATCCAGATACTTAGCTTCATTTTTGGTAGCAATCGCCTTATCCTTATACAACTTTGAAATCGAATAGATTATTATCGCTGTCGATATGCTGTCTTCATCCTGAAATATTGATGCGTTATGGATGACCTCATCACTGATCATCCTCAGCTTAAATACATCACCTTTCTGGAGAGCAGCTATAGATTTTTCAAGAAGCACAATAATATCTTGTTTGATTACTTCCTTCATCAGTAATTACTATTTTTTTAATCCTATATAAATTTTTGTACTTTACTTCAGTTTTTTCTGCACCAGTCAAACAGGAAATTATTTAAATTCTGGAGAATATATTCATAGTAAAAAAGTAGGTGTAACTATATTGAATAAATCATACATGATAACTGCATTGACCTTATTGGTTTTTGCATCGCTATGTTCTGCTCAATTGATAAATATTACACTTGTAAAGCCATTGTATGGAAGTTCACCAACAGATGGTTTTGATCTCGAGATATCCACATTGCAATCAACAGAAGAATGTAAATATTCAAATTCACCTCTTTTAGATTATGAGGATATCGATCGAATGGGAAACCTCTTTATGAATGTCAATAATCATCTTCACAGGATAATTAATTTTTCTGATCTTGCAGGTACAGAAAATTCTCCAAGGAATATATATATCAAATGCAAGACAACTCTTGGTATCATCAATGAGAATGAGTCAAAAGCAATAACATTGAACGTTGACAGCACAGACCCGTATTTTGTTGAATCATATGCTTTGCCAAAAACAGTTGTAGAAAAATTAAGTACTGAATTATTTGTACTTGCTGATGACCAGGTATCATGCAGATATGACAATGCATATCAGGATTTTGGAAGTATGCGATACTTCTTCAGCACATACTATTCAGAAAAACCATACGAAACAATAAATGGAAGATTATTTGCTCAAAAATGGAGCGAACAACTCAACAAGACTACATCAATAAAGATTGATGATATGAAGAATTACACTTTGTATGTCTCCTGCATGAACAAAGCAGGCCTTTACACAAACACATCAACAGTGAATTTCACAGTGAATCTAAATACGCCAAATCAGATAATTGATTATGGTCCATCAGGAATAATTGGCACAAAATCAGTTACAATGTTCATTGAAACCAACAAGAAATCTGTATGTTATTATGGTGAGGAACACAAGCATAAGTTTCCTGATGAACATACAACCATGCATAGACTGACCATCAATGATGCGGAACAAAAGCAGCACAACATTCCTGTCAAATGCATATATGACCTAGGAGGACCTGATGGATTTGCAGCAATCAGTTTTACCATTGACTCTACCCCTCCGCAGATAATATCCATAATCTCAGACAATTCCACCTGCTATGCTGACAAGCTTCAGGCTGAATTTATGGGTGAAGATAATGTTGAAGTTGTCGGATACAAATATAGGATAATTGATTCAAAAAACAAGATAGTTGTTGACTGGAAAGATTCCGGGCCGTCAGCACAAGAAAGAAATCTTGATTTGGAGAGGAATAATATATACTATTGGTCTGTCAAAGCAATTGACATTGCTGGAAGTGAAAGCATTGAATCCAAAAGTGCAGGAACAAACATATATGGAGAAAATGATACCGAATGCAAAGAACTTTTTTCAACACCTCCTGTTGTCTCAATTAATCAGAATTCTCTTGAAAGATGGTCCAGCGTCTCAATGGTCTGCGTTGACAAGGACGGTGAATGTGTTGTGGAAGAATTCTATGTGATGCAAAATAATGATCCAAAATGCAATTCCTGCTATTCATGTCCTTACACCACATATATTTCACCCGTACTGGTTAACACCACTGCAACCTTCTGCTACCGGGCTTTTGATAATGACGGGAATGAAGTGTCTGGAGAAAAATTGATTACTGTTAAACAGACGTCATGCACCCCCTTTTCTGATAGTTGCTGTATACATACCGCAGACGGCAATTGCGATCCTGATTGTCCTGCTGGTGAAGACCCTGACTGCATTTCTACATGCATGCCTCCCAAAGAATGGTGCAGTGAAAAAAAGGAAAAATGTGATGAAGACTGTGATGATGATACAATTCCAAATTCATGGGAGAAGGAAA
>JAHIYL010000131.1 GCA_018815145.1 Nanobdellota archaeon
AAATATCTCTTGGTTGTCCAATAAGGGGTAGGTGTGGGGAACATGAAAAAACAAAATCTGATAATATTCATTCTTGCTTTTGTCCTGACAGCAAGCTTTGCAGGTGCGATGTCATTTAATGTGAATTATATCCCTGTGAAAAATCAGGTGTACCTGGATGAGAATGCTGAATATATTGTCGAGATAACTAATAATGGAAATTTTGATGAAAGATACATAATCTATACAAATGACCTGAGATGGCATATTGATTATGAGCCATCAGTAATCAGGGTGCCGAAGGGAGGAAGCATGAATGTTTCACTGGAGCTTCTTCCAAGTGCCTGGGCATCTACCGGTCCGCAGATAGTCAGCCTGACCACTGAATCAACAAGGACTGAAGAAAGCATCATTACTGAATCTTCAATCTATGTAAAGGACTGGTCTGTCAAAGACAGGCAGTATGCACCGTCAATCGAACTGAGAGTCACATTGGACAATGATAACGACAAGATTGATCCAAGAAAAAGCATACCTGTTGAAGTATACTTGAGAAACAGGAATAGGCTGAATATCCCTGAATTGACCATAAAGCTCTACAGCAATCTATTGTATGATGAGATTGTGATCCCTTTTGAAGGGTTAGGTGAATTGACAGAGATGTTCTCATTTGAATTGGATCCTTTGACAGTTCCCCAGACAGATTCACTCACAATTGTCCTCTTGATGGAGAATCAGACTGTAAATGAAGTCAAGAAAAATTTCAAGATAATCGGCTACTCAGATTTTGTAGAAGAAAAAGATACAAAATCAGAGTTGTTCAAAAAAACTGAGGACATCACTATAACCAATAAAGGAAATTTTGAGAAATCTGAGATAAAGCGCATGGAGATCACTTTCTTCAAGAGCCTGTTCACAAAGACTACTCCTAAAAGCGAGAAAAAATATGAAAAAAACAGGATGGTTGTCTATGAATGGAATGTCAACCTTGCTCCTCAGGAAGAGAAGAGCATCAAGATAGTGAAAAATTATAGGTCCATAATCTATGTGCTCATGATAGTTATCCTGTTAGTGGTTTTCTATTATATGTCACGCAGCCCGATAATCACAAAAAAAGAGATACTAGTCATAGGTTCCACAAGACAGGGCATATCTGAGATGAAAATTATCATCTACCTCAAGAACAGGACCTCTGACATCGTGAACAATATCTACATAAGCGACAAGATACCAAGCCTTGGTGAGCTTGTCAAAGAATCATACCTTGGAACACTTGAGCCTTCGAAGATACTTATACATGACAAGAAAGGCACGATAGCCAAATGGGAGATCAAGTCTCTTGAACCCTTCGAAGAAAGAGTCATCACTTATAAGATCAAATCAAAGCTTAACATCATCGGAGGAGTCACTCTGCCTGCAGCAAGGATAAAATTTGACACAAAAAAGGGAAACGAAAGAGTGGTCTTCTCAAATAAGAGTGAACTGAGACTGCAGCAGGGTTAGACTTCATTATTGTCTACATACCATGAATGTACGTAATTTCACCAAGTTCATTTATGTCTGGGACAGGTGCTACTGATCTAAGTTCTTTCATTGCCAGATTTACTGCCAGCAAAAATCTGCCTTCATGAGTTAGGTAATCTGTTTTCTCATCATGCGAAGTCAGAGTGTTACAATCAAGATATCTCTCTGAAAATTTGTTGGCTCCTGGGTCAGCAGGCAGTTTATCAACTCTAACCCTTTCATTTGATTTACCTTCTGTTATTGGTGTATCTAAAATGTTTTTGTATTGACGATTTTTTTTGAAAGCCAATCCGGTGAACATTTTTTTACTCACATCATGAGCCAAAATTTCATGACTTACAATTTGAGCAAGTTTCCGAAAAGTCCCATGTTCTGGTAATCTATTATATGAATTTTCTAGTGTTTTATAATCATTATTATGTACAAAATCAATTCTCATCTTTGCGTATGCAACAATATAGTTTGCCAATGGCTCAGTCTCAGTTAAAGGTATTCTTTCAAAAACTCCTGCATACTCAAGTATTGCATCAAAAATTTTAATTTGTGGCATATATGTAGGAACAGAATCTGAATTTTTCTTCATAATACTATCATATATTTTATATCTCTCTTCTCTTAAAGGATTAGAGGTTGAAATCATATATTGAATTTGTACCCATATTTCTTGATAATCAAATACTGCTGCCTTTTCAAAAAGTATCATTTCATTTATTCCGAGAAAACCAAATTGCTCATTTTCTTCCAAAGTAACTCTTTTATCATCAAATTCATCTAATTGCCCTCTTACTGAAGCATCAATTTCTTCTTTGGAAAATATTCTATCCGTCAGACTAATAAAATTTTCCTGATCTGAACTCAATACATTATAAAAATCACTTAAATCGTCCATATATGGGTAGAATTTTGTTAATTATATTTAAATATTTCCATTTTTACCACTAAAAAGTACTCTAAGAAGCTATCAAAATGTCTTTTTTGTCTCTCTTGTCTTTTTGTATTCAAATTCCAGTTCATGCAAAATTGAGAGTAATTTCTCTTTATTCTTTCCCAGCCCTTTCCAGTCTATTAAAGCTATTGTCGGCTTGACACAGCTTCTTTCAATCATCTGCTTTACCATTGCTTTGTCAAGGCCATCCATGGCATATTTGGCACAGACATGTCCAATGGCATATTCTGAGTGCAGCATTATCCCATTGAAATTGCTGCAGTAATGGGTACCCCCAAAAGCAATTGCTGATACAAATTTTTTGGCATTGTCAGGAGAAAGGCCTTTGACAGTATCCATTATTGTCTCTGCAATGACTTTGCCTGCAGAACTGTTTATCCATTCTTCATGATCTGAACCTATCTCGATGAACATCGATGCTGTAGAAAGACAAGGACCATGGTGGGTAGCTTCCAAAGATATATCATGACCCTCTAATCCTGATTTATTATAGTTGGAATCAAGAATCATAAAGGCAGTCTTCACCATCACTGGCGCAGCGACTGAAAGCATCCTGTCTTTTCCTCCCAGCTCTGCTTTGCCAAAGTTTCCGGGAGTATGGATTGTCAGAGAAGGCTTTTTTGCTGCTGATTGGTGCTTGGTTGCAAATATGAATGCATCTGCCTTTATTCTTTTGTCAAGTTCATCTGCATATACTGTCTCACCTTCAAGAGTGTACAAACCTATTTTTTTATTGCCTATCACTGTTTTGTAAGTCTTGGTGCCATCAAATATTTCTTTGCTCTCTGAAAATCCATAGTCACTATTTTCTATCAAACACTCTTTGATATTCATGCCTGCAGGGTCTTTTTTTGACACAATGACTGCAATATTCAACTCCTTTTCATTATGATTCAAATTATCTGCCCGGATTTTTGAACTCTTATATTTGTGAGGCTCGTATGCTTCAAGCCTGATAATCTTTGGATGTAAATCTCTATTATTAAGTTTCTCTTTTAAGTTTTGTGAAAAAGAATTCTGGTCATAGCCCAGGCAGATGATGTCCGGTTTTTCAGATTCAATGACAGAATAGCAGTCTATTTCATCTCCCTGGATAACCCTATCTGCGATATTGAGAGCTTCAATATTTTCTTTTCTTTTATTCTCATCATGCACAGCAGCCATGCCCTTAAATTTTCCGACATTTACATCTCTGGCTATGACAACAATAAGCTGGTCTCCCTTATTTTTTGCAGATTGCAGAAAGAACCTGTGCCCTTTATGAAGGATGTCGAATGTGCCGAAGACCATTACTTTTGCTTTATTGTTCATGATTCTAAGGACAAAACAAGAGAAAATATATATGTTTTACTAATTACGAACTACATTTAATACTTGCGAACTAACCACAGGCAGCATATGATTCCCAATGCATTCATAAGAATTGCCGTCATTGTCTTCATAATACAAAATGATTTCAGAGATCCTGTTCAATTCAGGGATTGATGTCTCAATCATACGAAGAGTCTCTCTAACAATACCAATTTCATCAAATCTAAGTGTTGCCCAGATTATCCCCCGTCTATCTACCTCAACTTCAAATTCCTCTGTATCTTTTAAAGAGAATTCTCCTATCTCTTCTCCATCACTCAACAATATACTGCCTCTTGGTTCATCTTCACACATACTTCTAATTATTTTGATGCTCTTGAGCTTCATATATGGGTTTATTTTAATTCTTAATTCTGGTTCATGGTCCTTAAAATCAGCTGCCCAGTCTCCAAGATTGCATTCTTTCCCATATATTCCATCAAAAACATTCTCTGCACTAAATTCCTCACTGTATATGGATGAGGTAGAGTCTATCTCTTGCATACATTCCGATGGTGTTTCATGATCCAGACAATCTGCTTCATCAATGGTGGAGTCATCATAATACACTATTTGAATTTCACCAATTCCAGTACTTTTATCTGTGGCTTTATCGATTACTAATGTAAACCAATTTGCATATTGATTTACTCGAACAGGTAGAGGTGTAATGCCATCCGGATACAATTCTTTAAAATCTAGTCTTTTTCCTCCACTAAGTGTAATATGGCCTGCCAGGACATTCTGCCCGGGACATGCTCGATCATACAGCAAAATCTGTTCAATCTTTCTATTTGGATCTGCTGCAATCTTCAAAATCCCTTCAGCATTATCTTCATTTACCAGTTCTTGAGGCATCCATTCTCCATCATTACAGGATCCAAATTTCCCATCAAATAGGTTTCTTGGACCAAATGTATTATCTGAATTATAGATTGAAGAAGTATAGTAAACACCTGTCTTTTCAAAAAGCGACATTGTCTGATCTAGAATATGATACCTATCCTTTATTGGTGTCAATGAAACTCCAAAACCATCAGTTCCATCATTAAAACTAAATTCAATAGGTACAATAAAGGAATAGGTAGTTGCTGAAACAACTGATAATTCAATTGGTTCGCTTCTGATATTGAGATGTGGATCTTTCCTACCATGCTTTAGAGCAAAAAAATTAAACTGATATTTTTCAGAGATCAAATCTTCAACACACATTCTCTGAGTTTCACCATCAGGTGAGTATACTTTGTTGGGATCAAAGGTTACTGTAACTAGCTCTCCGGGTCTGTAATCATTTGGCCGATCAAAATGTATACACTCTTTTGTTAAATACAACATAGGTTGGTTTTCCTTAGCTCTATAGTTGTACAAGATATCACTGAAATCTCTTTGTTCAATGCAATCATTGGATGGATTCATATACTGTGCGTTACAATCATCAGACCACAATGCAAATTCAATTCGTTCACGATACTCATGTCCAAAATGCAGTGAATATTCCATCAAATCATTTATTGATAATACCTCTGTTTTGAGCAATTGTATCGCCATGCCCTCTGCGTCCGGCTCAAAATGTGCCTGATAATCTGGAAATCCATGAAATTTAATATACTTTAGACTTTCAAGTAGTACACTAATATCATCGTATTTTTGAAAAATGTTTTCAAGATTTTTGGTATTGGTCTGATCTGAATTTTCATTAAAAAGAGCTGGAAAATCCTTTTCTACAAGTGAAGTGAATATGTCCTCAATTTGCAGTATATTTTCTTTTTGATTACTATTAAAATACAGTTTATTCTCTTCAACCTCTTTTTTTAAAAAATCAATATAATCCCTGAGCTCAGCTGACTGTTCTTTCCATTTTTGTTCCCATGTCTCAATAAGTTCAATCTGATTTTCTTTGTATAATGTCAACAAATCATTTATTCTAAATGCAATATACCCAAAAAATCTGTCTCTTAATTTCCAAATTATCGAATTTTCATCTAATGACCTGTACATTTGTCCATTTATTATTGTTATTGGCCAAAAAAGTTCCGCATTCTTGAAGGTAAATTCAGTAGGTTGACCAACTACTGCAAGAGGAACGCCTTTTTGCCATTCAATATCATATAATGGATTGAAAGGATAATCCTTATTCAATTCATCAATATAGTTAAGTTTTCTTTCATTTTCTCTGATCTCTCTACAATCATCGTAATATTCAGATGAAAGAAGTTTTGTCACTGTCTGACCCAGCAATCCTCTTTCATCATATACTGAAATTACTGCATTACTATATGGTTTTTTAATCTGAGGGAGTGGCACTGAAATTGAAGTAAATTTCATAGATGCTTCTCTTGGAACATTTTTAAAAATTTCAAAGAATTTATGGTTGTTGTCGTCCATACCCTTCAATGTCTCATCAACATCATCAATAGAAAATTCCTCAGTTAATATGGAAGTATATACTGGATATTCTTCAGTATTGGATCTATCATCTATATCGACCTTAATTGTAAGATAATCTCCTACCTCTAATTCGTCTGAAACAATATACACTACAAAATCATTATAATATCTGTTATCATGTTCAATCTCAAAATTTTTATTACGAGGCAGAATCAGATATTCCTGACCTTCATACTCTTCTTCAATTGTAATATCTATTGGAGAATCTGTTTCAAACAATTGTTCAGAGGATTGTACTTGAGGAAATTGATCAGAAGATTGAGCTTCAAAAAAATCATCCGAAGAATGTGCAATAAGAAATTGATCATCAATTTTCCATTCAAAATGATCTTCTTCATCTTCTTGATTTCTAATTACAAATCTTAGCATTCCATATGAACTTTTGATATTAGGATTAACATACGGAGGCAACAAGACTATTTCTTCAAAATATGAAATACCTTCTGGATCAGTCATAGTCATTTCACCAAACAGACTAATGTAATCTTCATACAACCTGATTTCCTTCCCTGCTTTATTGTTATTCAGAGGAATAAAAAAAACTTCGAGACGATATCCAAAGTCTATTTTGCTGCATTTAGCTTTTTTTTGATCCAAATAATACTCCGGCGTATTACTTTCCTCAATGTTGTTTCTACATTTTATCGTTTCATCGACCGTATGAGGTGTATATCTCAATCTAAAACTCCTATGATCAATTTGTTCAATGTTCAGTTTTCCTTTTGTTATATATAGTTTTTTGTTAGTATCCAACATTGTTCTATGATCTAGTATACCATATTCATAATTGTAAGGAAATGAATAGTCAAAAACAAATTCGGCTACCAATGATTCACCATATGGATCTTCTAGCCAAATTTCAGGATCTACATAGTAAAGAAACTTTGAATCAATCTTATTATTGTCTTCTTTAAGCACTTGATCATTAAAATCAGTAATTGTTATAATATCCGTATGATCCTCTATGATTGTCTTTGTAGCCATTTTAATTTGAGCATCTTTTGGTACTTCTCCCTCAATATGAAATTCAATTGTGTCACCAACGTGAGCCATAAATGGACCTGTGATTGTGAACTCTGGATTCAGTATTGATGCTTTGTCTTTTTCTTCACCATCTGAATTGCATGATGCCAGCAATATGCTAACAAAAAAAACAACAAAGAATAAAGAATTTCTCGAAGTTTTCATACCCCAATAAATTATCCTCAGCTATAAATATTTTTCTCCAAATCATCTATCTTGAACATCGACCAATTCCGAAAAATATTTATAGGAGTATCCATTTAAGAATGCTAACAATAATTTATTACTGTTAAATGGAGGGATGATATCAATGAAAAAAATTAGTCTTTTATTTGTGCTTGCAATGCTAGCGATTCTGTTCACATCTTGTACAAAATATGAATATGTGCAGCCAACCAGCATCGACTGCGCTGACGGAACTGTCCTGACCTGCCCTGTGGTGGAAGAAGGTATGGAAGAGACTGATGTTCCTGTTGAAGATGAGACTGAAACCATGGAAGAAGCTGAAACTGAGGAAGAGATGGAAGAAGAGACTGAGACGCCTGTTGAAGAAGAAGACATGGAAAATCCAGTTGATGAAACTAAAGCAGACATCATTGTTGTTGAAGGCGAGCTTGTCAAGATCAGCCCAAAAGTATCTGACCCAGATGGAGACGAGATAATCCTTACATTTTCTGAACCTCTTGATGAAAAAGGTGAATGGCAGACAAAAGAAGGAGATGCAGGTCTGTACGAAGTCACTATAACTGCAAGCGATGGGATTTCTCAGTCTGAGAAAAAAGTCATCATCCTTGTCAAGCCGGCAAATTATCCTCCGGTCATTGAGATTGAAGATATGATAACAGTCAAGGAAGGGGAATCAGTAGATCTTGAACCTGTTGTGACAGATCCTGAGAATGATGAAGTCACAGTAAGCTATTCAGGATGGATGGAAGAATCAAGCTATGAGACAACATACTCAGATGCCGGTGAATATACTGTCACAATAACTGCAAGCGATGGCAAATCAGAAGTATCAAAGGACATCAAAGTTATTGTTGAAAACAGGAACAGGAAACCGGAGCTTGAACTGACAAATGTTGATCAGAACATGATAGAAGCTGTTGAAGGAGACATCCTGCTGATTGAGTTCGATGTCAGTGATCCGGATGATGATGATGTGACTGTTGAATTCACAAGCCCTTTTGACGAATTCGGCATCTGGCAGACAGAAGAAGGAGATGCAGGTGATTATGAAGTTACAGTCACAGCATCTGACGATGAAGACGAGACAAGCCAGGAAGTACTTGTCATTGTAAAACCTAAGAACCAGCCACCTGTCTTTGATGCTATTGGAGATGTCACAATGACAGTCGGAAAGAACCTCAAGGACTTTGTGAAACCAAAAGGTACTGATCCTGAAGGAGAGGACGTAGAGATTACAGTTTCAGGCTTTACAGACACACTTGATTATGTG
>JAHIYL010000132.1 GCA_018815145.1 Nanobdellota archaeon
GAAGAAATTAACAGAGAGTATTCTGACTGTAAGATCATCATCCTGGATGTAAATAAGGTCAATAAGTCGATTCCCAAACCATTAAACAACAATGTCCTGGATTACAGGCATTGTGATATCACAAGATTAAATGATATTGATGCTTATCTTAAGAAAACAGATATTGTCTATCACTGTGCTGGTATTGTCTCTTACAAAAAAAAAGATATCCTACTCATGGATGCAGTCAATATCCAAGGAACAAAAAACATATGCGTGCTGTGTGAAAGATATAAGATTAAGCTTGTCTATGCAGGTTCCATCTCTGCAGTCGGCATCAATAGGGATGGCCTCTCAGATGAAACAGTCTATCCGTTGCGCAGTCTTTCAATAATCAATCATTATTCTCTGTCAAAGCTTGAATCTGACCTGATTGTGGAAAAATATATTGGGAAGTTTCCCCTGGTCATTGCCAATCTTGGAGCTCTTATTGGAGCAAATGAGTATTTCTACAGGACCTATAAGACCCATGCAAACTCAAAAATACTTGCTATGGTTGATACTTATAATTCCTTCATTGATATCAGGGATGCTGCATCAGCTATGGTTTTCCTGGAAAAAAACAGCAAATTGGGAGAAAGATACATCGTCACTGTGCATAATGTGAAAAACTTGCTTTTCCAGACGTATCTTTTGGATCATTTGAAGAGAAATCCTTTGAAAATATATCTGAATAAGAATCATTTCAGGCTGATCAAGAGATTTGTTGCAATTTTCGAGAAATTTTTTGGTGAAAGTGTGTTGCCTTACACATCTGAATTCCTAAAGACATCTGACAGAGACAAGAGATATTCAAACAAAAAGATTTTAAACCTTGGATTGAAACCAAAATACAGCCTGAAGCAGACTGTGGTATATCTGGCTCGGGAATGCAGAAAGAATGAAAATAAATAATAAATGTGCACTGGTAACAGGAGCTACCGGGGGGTTGGGGACTGCATTATGCAGGATGCTTGCCAAAGACTGTAAAAAGCTGATTCTTCTTGCAAGAAACAGGGATAAAATTGGCCATCTGGAAAAAAAGCTCAAGTCACTCAATGCTCATGTAAGAATAGAGTCCCATATATTGGATCTGTCAGATGGAAAAGCCGTAAAAAAGACAATTGAGGTAATAAAGACCAGCAATAAAAGGATCGATGTGCTAATTAATAATGCAGGCATAGGTACTCATGGCAGCCTGTTATCTTCCAATACAGAGGATGTGGAAAAGCTTATGGACCTGAATCTTCATACTCCGTTGCTTTTGTCTCTTGGATTGAAGGAATTGCTGTATTCTGCGGATGAGTCATATCTGGTCAATATTGGGACTGTTGCAGAACAGATTGCAATGCCTGTAATGGGAGCATATTCAGTCTCAAAATCCGGATTATATATGTTAAGCAGAGTGCTGGCGATAGAAGGAAGGAAAAAAAATCTGAAAATTTTGCATGTTACATTGGGGCCAATGAATAACAAAAATTTTGACAATAATCTTCTGGCAAAAGGAGAATTGAAAAAAAACACTGTTTTTAAGACAGATACTGATAAGGTAGCAGAAAAAATTATACTTGGAATCAGACGGAATCGCAGACACTTAACTATTCCATTTTATTTTAGTGTAGTGATATGTCTGGATAGGCTCTTTGGAAGAACATTGGACCAATTCAAGCTAAGGATGCTTAAGTAGGAAATGAAGACTAAAAATATTAAAAGGAGAAGCTAATCCTAATGCATATTATGGGCCTGTAGCCTAGTCTGGATAGGGCAGTTGGCTTCGGACCAACCGGCCGGGGTTCAAATCCTCGCTGGCCCATGATTTTTTATTGATTCTAGACTATAAGTATACATATTTTCTGAGCGCAAATTCCAAACTTTTAAATATAAGATAGTATCACTTTAAAATTACGACAATGGTAGACGTTTGTGTTTCAACAGCTTGGCATGAATACAATTGGCATCCAACTAGATTTCAGAGATATGTTGATGAAGTATTTCCAATCCACGAGGATAAAGGACTTGAAGTATTTTCTGGCAATTTATTTCAAGATCAAAGACCTGATGACTATATTCTATTTCAAAATCCTACTATGAATAATGAGTTTAGTTACATTCAAACATCAGTTACTGATAAGGATTCCATTTTTAGAGCATTAGAATATGCTACAATGGTTATTCACAAAATTCAAGAGAATAGCAGGGGGCTCCATAAAGGAGGGGAAAATAAACTTAGAGGTTTTTCTTTGAATGTAAGTGGAACACTCGATGAAATTCTATTTGGTGACAAAATAAGAGATTCCCCTAATGCATTTATGCAGATAAATGAATTGGCCAAAGCAGGAGATAATATCAAAATAGGTAATGAAAAATGCGAAAGATATTCAATCTCTACTGTAACAGTATCAGAAGATTGGGAGAGAGTAGATATTGGATTTTGACCTTATATCAAAAATTTTCCACGCCTTGCTGATGGGGACTTAGCTGAAATTAAATCACCTAAAGATTTGTATAGAAGTATTAAAGACTCTACTTATGATGGCAAGTCAGATATTGCAGAACAAATCCTAGGAGTAGGCAAAACCTTTGAAGGAGGGGCACTGGGAGGTTTTTTCCACTTTGACTTAATACCTACTATCAATGTATTTCATGGAAAGAATCTTGAAAATGTTGTTTTTTCACCAACTCAGCAAATGAATGCGCTCCTTTATATGATTGAAAATAATAACAATAGAAAGGCTTCTGCAGAGGATATACATATATTCTTGGGATCTCAAGTTACAGAATCTGATTATATATCAAAAGAAAATTTACCGTCTATTGAGGATATACGGTCTAGATTATACATGTTGGAATCAGCTGGAATTATCTATCAACCACTTAGTGCAAAAAGTGCAACTCCAGTATTTAGTCTATATAAATCTTAGTTTGAAATCTAGTAATCAAATTAAAAAAAAGTATCCTAGCCTTATTTCTATCCCAAGAACTTCCTGATGCTTGCTGCGCGTTCGATATTCTCACCAAGGCTCTGGATATCATTATTTTTAAAATCCTTGAGGACAAAGGAAGTGACTTTTTTATGGGCTCTGTCAGTCTCAAAATCAAAATTTGAGACAGCTCTTCTGTATTCTTGCTGTAATTTTTCAGGTAGTACTGAAAGATTATCTTCATTGTAGAATCTAAGTGCATCTGCCATGTCAGAATCCAAAGTATCATTGTTCCCTCTCAGGACATCGATTTCATTTTCGTCCAGAGCTGATATGCCGAACATCTCAGGCGGGATGCCTAATGAATAAAGAGAAGCGCAGAAAGTGATTGCTCTTGGCAAAGGGACTGATGAGCTTTCTCTTGAATAGCCAAATAGGCCTATATGTAGTTTTCTTTTTCGTCTTTGAGGAATATGTGAAGCCATCTGATTGATGAGAGGCACAATCTTGGAGATCTGATCAATATATTTTTTTGAAGACTTGTCTATGATATCATTTGCTCGTTCCTCATCTATCTGCAAAGGTTCTTTTCTTTTTGTATTATTCATTAATTGGACAGCGTCCCTGACTTCATTCTCTTCAAAATCGAATTTA
>JAHIYL010000133.1 GCA_018815145.1 Nanobdellota archaeon
ATCAACAAAAACACAGTATGTTTCCTGCAGGAGCAGTGGGGTGTTGCTGCAACTGCAGTCTGTTTTAAAGATAATATCCCATTCTACTATGACCGGCTGCAGACTAAGGGTAATCATCAGAGAAGTGAACTTACCTGGCAGGTCCTGGGAAAAGAAGGTATCATCCAGAAAAACACATGTCCGAGTGACAGCAGCATCTTCTGCAGTATCTTCAAAGCAGCATTGGAAAATGATCCTTTTGTCTGCGACAAGATAGAGACTTTCAGAGATAATTGTGAAATATTTTCCTGAAGACAAATTAACAATATTAACATACATTCTTCGCATATTGAGTAGTGGATTGGCACCATCCCTTGGAACAACTCAATGGTACAGCGAAGAAAGAAAAGGAGAAATTCTTCGATTTTACCCAGAAAGAGCAAGTCTTAGAGGAACACAAAGAGTTTGTGGCGTAGCAATAACTGCAGTTTTGCGATGGAAGGGAATTGGAGGAACTAAAAGAGTATGTTAGAAAACAAGGTGGAGATCCTGAACAGCTGAGACTTGTCGAATTTTAAAAATACCCAGCAGCTCTGATGCGATTGGGATTTTTATTTATATCTTAAAAGTAGTTACAAACAAAAGATTTAAATATAAATTATTGAATCCAAGTTCTTATGGGCAATTTAGACGAATTCATTAAAAGAGTAGAAGCAGAGAAACCAGATCCTTTTGTTTATGATGAACAAAAGCTTGATACTATGGGAGGTTTTGTTCATATTCTTGATAGCGAAAACAATCATATTGGTTTTTGGTTAGGAGAACTGCAACCTGTAATTGAACTCTACAAGAATCCGAATAAAAGTAGGCATGATCCTTTATTTCAAAATTTAAAATTCAATTCTTCTCCTGGTATATTCAATCCTGATTCAGTGATTGGTAATTTGGTACTACAAGGTATGGTTGACATAGAGCCGGATGAAACGACCAAAGCAAGTATAAGGCAAAAATTAGACAACCTTTATTCAAGTGTAGATAATCTGGCGTCCCACATTGCTGAAAATGGTGTCGCGCTGATTTGTCGTAATATTAACGAGCTATTACGATATGACACACCAAAATTAATGATGAGGAATCTGGTGAGATATAATCAGGAATTAGGTGATTTAATACAAAATAAGCTTCCAGATAGATTTGATGATATGTCTAAACCAGAAGCATATGACACTGTTCAGCAGCTATACTCAGAACTCAAGGATTTTTGTAGAGGCGATACAGGAGAAGCAAATTACACAATTAATCTGTCGGACAAGGCTAAAAATGCCCGATATATCCTAAAAACCGATGTTGTTTCAACTGCAGAATTTGGCATTCCAAGTGAACGAAGCTGGGTAATCATTGCTCATGATGACAAAGATCTTAATGCACTAACAAAAATGGGCATAGAAAATCAGAATATATTGTACAGAGGACGTACCACTGAACCTTTTGGAGATTATGAAAAAAGTTTAAGGCAAAATGGCAATAAAGTTTTCCCAAATGCAAACATACAAACAGCAGGACAATATAAATATATGATTGCTGCAATGTAAGTGCGGCTATTTCATTCTGAAATTCATAACAAGGCAAAATCCTATAAATATGAATTAGAATTTGTATACCAAAACAAAGAAAAAGCCTCCGATGAGAGTTGAACTCACGACCTGCAGATTACAAGTCTGCCGCAATAGCCACTATGCTACGGAGGCGAATGAAATGAGCCAGAGTAGCGACCAAATTTCATGTTCCTGAAATTTAAGTATGCTACGAAGGCGCATCTTTCTTATAGATTGAATTAATTAATTATTTAAAAAATTTATTGATTTAGAAGCGTCTATTGGGTAATCTAGTAGAATCCTTTGGTTGGATGCATCAGTTGCCTGTCCTCTTTGTACCTTAGCATGCCTATGAAATGCTTGAAATCATCGGAATACCTGTTTGCCAGCCTGCGGAGCTCCATCTCATGCTCACGTATATTCCTCTTATAGATCCTTCTGATAAAATATTCCTGGACAATCTCCATTATGCCGCCTTTGTCAAACCAGTCATTGTAGTCAATCTCAAGGACTGCTGTCAGATATATTGTCACGTCACCTACAAAAGGCTTGATCTTTCTTCCCTGATGCACCATCTCTATCCTCCTGACTTTGTAGCACAGGAAATCAATATGAAGGTTGTATTTGAGAAACGGATGCGGACCGACCCAACCGCCGGGACCAAGGCCCAAGTAATGCCATAGCCGCCACCATATCTTTATCTCTTCACGTTCTCCGGCATTATCTCTATGTTCCATATAATAGACTTCAATATCTTTATCAGCTTCATTCGAGACCCAATTCTCCTCTGTTAGATATAGCCACATATGCCTGTACAGATTCTGCAGATGCATGACTCCCTGCTGCCTGATCTCTGTCCTATATGCAAGGATGTTTCCTTTCCAATCTCCATGAAGTTTTGTATAATCTTCCTGTATAGAAGGAAATTCACCTTTAGGGATCCAGATAGTCATATTAATTCAAAAGGGATGCCGTCTATTTAAATATTTCTAAAAAAAGTATACTGGTGTAGGGAAATGGTCAATCAAAGGTTGTCAGAACAAAAAAACAAAAAATTTAAATATTATTA
>JAHIYL010000134.1 GCA_018815145.1 Nanobdellota archaeon
AGGTCTCGCCTGAGGAACATACACCATCCCCGTTCCCGTCATAGATGCTGTCACAGATGACAACTGTGCTGCCGTCTTCAACATGTGAATCACAAACATAATCCTTGGTAGCAAGCCTTACAGCATCATCAATAAGGTAACCTGTAGGTTCATCGCATCTTTCTTTTGTCTTGACCAAAATCTCTTGATCAACTACGCAGTCATACCGTTCTGTTTCCTGCCTGATATCACAACTTGAATTGTCTTCATTGCAGACTGTCTGGTTGATCTCGCGGTTGCACTTGCCCCAGACATCCTGTTTTACTTCATAATCAATTCTTTCGCAATCCTGGTAAGCCTTGACTCTAGCAAGTTTAGTGTCCCTTAAGTTAGAAGATATCACAGCCGCTGCTGCAAATGTTGCTACAAATACAAATAATAGTATCAGAAACAATATCATGTTTTTTCTCATGATAAACACCCTCTTGTAAAATAGTAATCATATTTGAGTATATATATTTTTCTACTTAAATCTATTTATTGGATAAACTATATTATATTGTTGTCCTATTATTATTCTTATATGGACATATATCTGTAATAACAGGCAAAAACCTTACAATCAAGACGACAAACAGGGGTCAAATCAACATAAAAGAGCAGAAGCTAACCTAGTTAAGATTATAAGATTGTACTAAAAACAAAAATATACCAACTTAAGAAGTAAAAGATAAAGCAAAGAGAGCAATCATTTCCGGATGGAAAATAGTAAAAAAATATCCGGGAAAAATCCCGAATATTTTCGTACTAAAACTCCAGTCCCTCCCCCCAGATTCGAACCGGGGACCTTTCGGTATCAGCTGTCTGCTTCTCATCCCTGGCATGATGCCAATAGTCAAAGCAGCGAATTGATCTACAGCCGAACGCTCTAGCCGCTGAGCTAGGGAGGGTTTCTGCTGACTTACCAATCAGATTGACAAGTCACCACCTTTGAACAGGACAACGCTAATCTCCGCCACTCGTGCTACTGAGCCTTTTGCGCGAATGTAGCATCTTGGGTGTGAACTGATCGTAACCAGTTCCGCGTTAGCCGCTGAGCTAGGGAGGGTTATTGTTGCAAGAAACGGGATTTCCTTTTAAATCTTTCTAGAAAATAACAGGGTACTGCTTGGTTACAAATTCAAAAAAAAATTACTGTTCACTTCTTGACAGCCTTCTCGCTGACAATTACAGAATTACCTGACGGATCATCTATCTGGATTGTTATCTTCTCCCTTCCCCAAAGCACACGCTGTATCTTTTTGAGCATGTTCTTTGCTTTTTTCTGGATGACCGGATCCTCATCATCCCTCTGCGACTCAACAATATCCTTCACTCTGTTTATTATGCCTTCAACATTGGATACATACCCATCGGAAATCGGACCGGGTGTGATTGTCGCAATCCTGGGTATCTTGACTGTAGCCTGGCTTGACTTCACTACTCTTACCTTCAGATCCTCTTCATTCTCTACTTCAAATGTATATTTGCATGCAGGCCTTGATTCTTCAGCTTCAACATCTGCCATCTTGTACCCGCAATTTGAACACTTCATCGAAAATACAAATACTGCTCCAAAATACGGAACATCAGTCTGTGCCTCCATAAGGGTCAGATTATTGGTCCTGCACATAGGACATGGCTGTCCGGTAAGTACATCAGCATTATCATTGAATGATTCTTCTTTTGTGTCTTCGGTGTTTTCAGCCATATCAATTAAAAAATTGCCCAACCTATTTAAAGATTTTGATGGATGGCTTTTGCCAAACAATAACATTTAAATAATTAAAGCCTTTATTAACACCTTAAATAAAAAGAGGGAAAAAATGAAAACATTAATCCTGATAGGGCTGTTAATCCTGCTCTTCATATTGATTCTGAAGCTTGTCAAAAACATGTTCAAAGTGATTGTCATAACAATCGCTATAATAATAATAATAACTTCAATCCAGAAATTTGATCTTATGGAAGACTTCAGGAACAAAGATGCTCAGGAAGAGATCAACAGAACTCCTATCTCTGCTTCCGATGACTTGATTGGATCATCTGAAGCACTGGAAGCACCACCAACCGAAAAAGATTCTGTTGTACCATAAAAAGAGAATGATAAATAAAAAAACAACTGTAATGTTGCTGTGTTTTGGAGCAATCCTGCTTAATCTTTACGTAGCAACAGCAAGTGAAATTGCCTATAGCGACTGGATATACAATAATCAGACTCTTGAGCTAAGCAATGCAAAGTACACTTTCTTATTAGGAAGCAAGGGACAAAGTCTTCTTATAAAATTTGATGCAGAACTCAAGACACTGAACA
>JAHIYL010000135.1 GCA_018815145.1 Nanobdellota archaeon
AGGTATCAAAGTCTGCATCCTGTGCATTGACTGTTCCAAGCCACCTGATCTTACCATAGGTGCATTCCTCCAATGTCGGTGAAGTAACTGAAGTTATGTCAGCAGTGCCATTGAAGTCAGTTGTCACGCAGGCGAATTCAGAGTAAAATGCTCCAGCACTTGCACCAATTGTAAGGTTTGATGCCATTGTGAAATTTGATGAGTATATCTGTGAACCTTCCAGGTCAATTGCCCTGCACCTCATAGCTTCATAAACCTCACCTCCTGTCTCTTCTGTGAAATTCCACTGGAAAGTGTTTTCCTCTGTGTGGTTTCCAATAACTGTGTACATGGGGTCAAACCCGCCGTTAGTTATGTTGATATCATCAACCCAGCATCCGTCTGTGCCTCCTGCAACTGTATTTGCATCTGCTTCAGCAACCCATCGGAAAGCAATATCATTACCTTTTGCACTTGTTGGTATTGATATATTAACCTGGAATTGTGAAAGAGCTCCTTCCCAGCCTACATGACCAGAAGAGGGACAGGTAGCACCACAATATCCTGAATAATCACTTGCTGTTCCGTCAATCATAGAATCATCAACCAGAGTCCATGAACCGCCATTGATGCTATATTCAATCCAGCAAGCGTCATAATCATTTTCAGTATTGACTCTTATCCAGAATGATAATTTTGGATTTTTTGCATTTTCCGAAATAGTGCTGTTTGGAGAGATAAGATAACCCTGGAAATTGTCATCTTCATCATCAATCCAGAATGATCTTGTTGCACTCATATAATAACCGCTGCCACCATATGTTGAATTTGTCCAGGTAACTGTATTGCCGTCATCATCTGTTCCTTTTGTTGAATTCCATTGTGTCCAATTAACATTCTCAACATCTTCAAATAGTATCTGTTCAGATTGTGAACTTGATTCATTCCCTTTCTCTACCACATAAGTGATTGTATCTCCCCCCAGATCAGTTGAGCCAGAGCAGTTTATCACCACATTATCTGTAAAGGTCGCGTTGCAGGTTCCACCATTGCAGGTTATATTTGTAGGGACAGTTGGAGTATCTCCAAATTCTGTTACTGTCACAGCACTGGAATTCTTAGTTGTCCCATCTCGGTAGCCGTCGTTCGGTGTAACAGAGCAGAGCCATTGGTCGTTAATTGAGGTTTCATCAGAGACAATAATGTTTGAATTAATTGAATTGTTTTCCTGGGAATATATGGCCCAGACCTGGTCTGCAGAAAGTGTTATGTTATATATCTTCACCTCATCAATGGAACCATTCAGGCTCCAAGCAGCATTACCGCCCCAACCCTGGCCATATGGATATAATGTACCTATTGCAAGCGATGCTTCATTATCTCCTGAAGGAGGCGTCCAGCCAGTGACAGTGTGGGTATCTGTTGTATTGTGCCTGCCATTTACATATATATACACATTCCTGTCAATATCCAGAGCATAAACATAGTGATACCACTCACCTTTTTGCATAGGCGGTCCATCTATCACATCTGCAGAATCACCTCGTAGATAAAAATCGATATTGTAGTCATCATCCTCTTGATAGAGGAAACGATAATTATACTCACCATTTCCGTTCCATGGTTTAGATAAGATATAACCTGCTGTCTCACCAGGATCAATTTTTACCCAGAATGAATAACTCATATTAGTGCCATTGTATTTTACATCCTGGTTTGATGAGATGATTATATGGTCCTCAAGACCATCAAAATCATATGCCCCACCAATTTTTCCACCTGTCTGGTTCCAGTAGACTGAGTTGACTCCGACACCATTGTTGCTCCTTCCAGAATAATCCTTTGTGTAGGTTGAACTGCTGCCTCCTTCAAAAGGCATGTACAAGAGAGTTGTTGTTGCATTGTTCTTGTACCAATTGGTTATATTTGTTATATTGTCTCCGTTAGCATCTGTCACATTGAAGCTGCATGTCAGGTTCTGTGATAATGAAGGCGATGAAGGTGTTATGACTGGGTCATCGACCCATGTCGGTGCAGGGTTTGATCCGGTTGTAACACTGCTTGAGTTCTTTGTTATACCATCTACATATCCGTCGTTCGGAGTGACCTCGCAGAGCCACTCATCATTTACTGAGGTTTCATTACTTACAATTATTTGTGGATTATGTCCTGCAAGGCCTGCCAGGTAGTTCTGGTATATCTGGTCTGCTGAAAGGGCTTCATGATAAACCTTGACTTCATCTATCAGGCCATCATGAGATCCCTGAAGTGCATGTCCTAAAAATATATAATCAGCATTTGCCTGATTACTATGGGTGCTGCCATCCTGGTATGTGCCGATTGTTGTCCCATTGACATAGAATGTCCATAGGTTCGATGAGTCCAAAGTGACTGCTGCATGGTACCATCTATCGTATGCAATAGTGACACTTGCCCTGTAGTTGCCATCTGCATAGAACCTTAATGTCAGCCCACCAAGATTATTGATTGCGCAGAAATTGCTTCCTGATCCAAGCGAAGGCCCCCAGATGAACTGCTCTCCTATGACATTGTCAATATTTGTCCATATTTCAGCAGTGAAATTGTTAATGGTCTCTCCGCTAAGAGCTGTCTGGATATAGCTTAGGCTGCCATTAAAATCATAGGCTCCGCCAACCTGGCCTCCGGTCCTGTTCCATACTGCTCCTACAACAGTGCCGTCATGACCTTCTCCTGAATAATCCTTTGTGTAGGTAGCATTTGATCCTCCTTCAAACGGATAATACAATCTTAATATTGAGTTGTTGTTCTTGTACCAGGTTGTTATGTTTGTCACATTATGCCCGTCTGCATCATAGACATTGTTCCAGTTGCAGGTGAGATTCTGAGCTGTTGTTGGAGAACTTGGTGTGATGTCAGGCTCATCATGCGTCGGTACAGTATTTAAAATCGTGACTGTGGTGGAATTGTAGCCATCAGAATAGTCCCAGCCGTCATATGCCCGGACAGTGCAGTTCCATGTCTGGTTGAATCCAGTATAAGATGAAGAGAGTGTATTGGCTGTTTGTGAGCTGCCTGTTGTAATTCCGGTACTATTTCCTCCATGAGAGAATACTGTGTTGTTGTACCACCAGTATTCCACTGTCAAAGTAGAGTTCTCATAATCATTTATTGTTGCCAGGCAGTCTATATTATTCGATGTATACGCTGTTGTTGGGCTCAGTGATATTGCTGTGATATTGGGAGCATTGTTCTCTATCATCACTTCACTTGAATTGGACCAGCCTGAATAATCTGTGCCGTCATAGCCAGCAGCAGAGCAGATCCATGAGATACCTTTATTATGGTTTGCATCTGTGACTGGAACAAGTGTATCTGTGTAGCAGGTCTGGCCATTTGTGCATGTCACTTGAGTATCATATGTTGAAACTGGTGTTACTGTTCCTGATGAATTATAGTACCAGGTCACATTCGCATAGACTGTGTCTGCAGTATCTGGATCTGTTATTATGAAGCTGCAGTTGATTGGTGTCTTCACAACATAAAGGCTAGTTGGCGTGATGGCAACAGAGCTTACAGTTGACTTTGCATTCTGGATTGTG
>JAHIYL010000136.1 GCA_018815145.1 Nanobdellota archaeon
ATAAAATTAACAGAAAAAATTGAAAAAAAAAGAAAATTTTCAAAATAATAGTAAACTAATACAGACCAAAAGGATCAAATTCACCAAAAGGACAATCTCCATAGAGGGAATAGCAATTTTGAACTACTCCTCCAACTCCATTGTCTCCCCTAACCTTGTCACCTGTTAGAATCGCATTTGGCTGACTTGGTAATGTCCCTTTGACATAAACCTCAAATTCAATTGCTCCTTCATCAGTTTTAAAATATTTATTATTAATTTCTACTCTGACATAATAAAACGAACCCACAGAATATTTATCTGTATTTTCTAGGTCAGGTGTGAATTTAATCACCAAGTCTCCTCTTAAGTCCTCGTAAAGGTATAGTTCAGTAAATTGTTCAACTAGCACATCATCCTCATTCCAAACTTCAACAACAACGCCTTCATCTATGTATGGTCGAGCAACATGTATAGTGATTGCTTCTACTGCTGAGGTACCTAACACCCACGTTCTAGGTGAGACCAACAAATCTTCTTGAGCAGCAACTAGAGGTATACTAAATACCAAAAGTAGTGCCATAACAATATTCCTAATTTTTTTCATTTTATTTCCCTCTCAATTTTATATTCTGTTTACTTAGGTTATTTTATCATAACTCAAAAATATCAAATCATCTCTCCAATCTCGACAAAATCATCATCTGCCAAAAGACTGTCATCGACATAAGTATTCAATGCTGCATCTTCCGCAGGAGTGTCTTGATGAACTTCGTTATCTGCTGTCCCCATATCAGAACCTATGTTTTCCACTTCTTTTGTGCAGCCGAGCGCAAGTGCTGCAAGCACAAGTGCAAGGACTGCAATGGATGCTGCTTTTCTCATCTTTTGCCTCCAAGTGAACCAGCACCTGCGTTGCCTGATGAGCTACCAGAACCTGCTGAACCCGTTGAACTGCCTGAACTTGTCGATCCTGATGAGCCTGTATTACCGGAGCTGCCAGTTGAATCCGTGCTGCCTGAGTTACCAGCTGAGTCTGCGCTTCCAGAATTGCCTGACCCTGCTGAACCGGTTGAACCTGTGCTGCCCTGGCCGCCACCAGAACCATCCCTGTCCTGGTCCATCTGCCTAGTTTCTGTCCTCTCTGCTAGTTTCTGCAAAAGATTTGAGGAGGTCTGGCTCAAGACTGCTTTCTGATAGACATTCTTTTTTGCTGTCTGTTCCATCGCTTTCATGCCTGCTTCTTTCTTTTCTTGAGGCTTCATATTTTTCACAAGTGATTTGAGCTGTGTTTTTGCATCCTCACTTGAGACCTCGCTGTTCCTGATTTTCTGCGCAAGCCCTGGCGCATCTATACCAAGGGTGTTTAACATGCTCTGCAGCTTCACTGCATTGTATTCACGTATCATGTTCCTGATCTTGTCAAGCTCTCCAGTGTTCCGTGTCTGTATCAAATTTCTTACCTTTTGCCTTATCTCTGACTTCACTGCATCAGAAAACCCTGAGTTGACATGTGACCGGAATTCTGCTGTAAACTCTCTTGCATCTGTCTTTATCAATATATATAGCTCTGCAAGATCTTTTGGATCTGCACTATAGTCAATTTTTTTTATCTCTGCAAGAAGCAATCTAAGATCATCGACTATCACCTGATAAGCACTGACATCAGCATCAGGGTCCTGTGCAATAAGTTCTTTAATTATTGTCTCACCTGCCAGGATATTCCTGTTTATCGATGCTTCAAGCTGTGTGAACCTAAGTTCTGCCCCTATCTGCATATCCATCATACTTGCCTCTGCTGCATCTTCAGGTGTGATTGCTTGCCCTATTACAGATGCGGCCAAAAGAAAAAGCATGAGGATTGCTGCTGTGGTTTTCCATATCTTCATTTTATCACCTTTGCTATTGATTTATTGAATCTGAACGCAATTTAGACAATTCATATTTTAATAAGTCGGAACAACATATTAATTTAATGCGGAACAAGGCGGAACAACACAGAACATAATTGAATAGAACAAAAACTACTTCTCAAGAGTTATCATATTAGACATCCCTTTCCTCTGTTTTGATATCATGCCTTTGCGCCTCATACTTTCGATGTTTCTGGAAAGCGAGCTTTTAGGAAGGCCTGTGTTTTTCTCCAGTTCTGCCTGGGTCATGCTGCCTTTGTTCCTTTGCAGAAAGTCAAATATCTGCCTTTGCCTGGTTGTAAGGCTGCCCAGATTTTTTTTATAAGTCTTATTTTTAGGGTTCTTTTTTTGATTTAAATAAATAATTACCAATAATGTCATAACTATAACCGCAGCAATTACAGTGTAGACAACATATTCTGTTCTTTTAACTGCTTCTATCTGGTATTGGACTATTAGTACAAATGGCTGATCTTTCCCTGTACCAATGATCCTTATCCGATTTCCATCTTCATCTATCCTTGCAAGTTTTGGTGTCTTGAGATAGTTTATCACTGATCCTTCCGGTAGTGTCAGCTCATAAATGAAGTCAGAAAATGAATCATATATGCTTATGTTCAATAGCCAGTATCTTCCATTCTTTCCTGTGAATTCCTGAGAAGTGCCATGCTGCAGCATAGGATGGTTTGTATCACCTGATATTGTTGCTGCACCATTCTCACCAACAATGATCCCGATATCTGCATAATAATCTTCAGCTGCTGAAAATACTGCTGAAAAAACAAGTGCAAACAAAACAGCTAAAAAGACATTAATTGCCTGTCCTGTCCTTGTTGTCCTGGCCACCATACAACAAACTATATGATGAAAATTTATTAATTTATTCATTTTTCACATTGCTACC
>JAHIYL010000137.1 GCA_018815145.1 Nanobdellota archaeon
AAAAAATATATAAAGGATAATAGATTTACGAAAAGATATAACGGAACATATGTTTCGAGGGGATGGTTAATGAAAACTTCAAAGATATTCAATGTTTTTCTCCGGGAGAAACCTGCACTTATGCTCGTAAGTCTTCTAAATAAAAATCAAGATATGTATGCAAGCAGCCTTGCAAAAAAAGTGGACTGCACATATTCTCATGTTGTAAAGATTCTCCAGGAGATGCAAAGGGCAAACCTGATCGGGTTTGAGAAACAAGGTCGATTAAAGGTCTTGACACTCACTAAGAAAGGTGAGGATGTTGCTAAGAACATCGACAATATCAGAATGAATATTTAGTTCTTGAGTGTTTTATGAATTCATATTCTGTTTATACATTAACTTTAAATACAACCTAACTCAAGGATAGAATATGATTGTAACCTGGATTGCTGGTTTGATTGGGTTGTTGATTGGTACTTATACTGATCTAAAGACGCGAGAGGTTCCAGATTGGCTGAACTTTTCACTCATATCACTGGGTATTGGTATTAATCTGATATATTCACTTGTGTTCTGGTCATATGATTACATATTCTATTCTATGGTTGGATTTGTATTCTGTCTTGGCCTTGGATTCCTGATGTATTATGGAGGCCAATGGGGCGGCGGAGATAGCAAGCTTATTATGGGAATAGGTGCTTTGATAGGCTTGAATCCCTTGACCATAACCCTTCTTAATCTGCCTTTTGTATTCCAATTTGTAATCAACCTGATACTTGTTGGTGCTGCATATGGTTTCATATGGACGGGAGTTATAGCAATCAAGAACTGGAAGATATTCTATCCTTATTTCAAGAAACACATAAGGATGCATCACGGATTCAGGGTTGCAGCATGGTGCATTGCAATATTCGGAGTAGTGTTTAAGTTGTTTTTTGGAGGAACCTTGATGGTGTTCTTGCTTTGCGCAGCAGTGTTTTTCATGTTCTATATCTGGATATCTGTAAGAGTTGTAGAGAGGAACTGCATGATAAAAAAAGTGAATCCGAGCAAACTTACAGAAGGCGACTGGATATTCAAAGATGTCGTGGTCAAGGGAAAGACCTTGGTAGCACGTCAAAGCCTGGGATTGACACTGCAACAGCTGGAAATAATCAAAAAAGCCAAAGTACCATTTGTCTGGATAAGAGAAGGAGTACCCTTTGTTCCCAGTTTCTTGTTGTCATTTTTGGTAACTACATTGTTTCCTGGGTGGTTTATGCCGTTTTAGTATGTGATTACTTTTAATTCCTTTATTCTTGAGAAATGTTTTTTATTCCTTGTGACTAATTTATTACAACCATTAGTTATAAGAGTGCAAGCAATCATGCAATCCTCATTTGCTAATGTAGATCCAACTTTAACAAGTTCTGCTCCAAATTTTGCTGAAACGACAGCTGCATGGCTATCAAATTGAAAAATATGCAGATTATTGAAGAAATCCCTTGTTTTTTGCTCATCCCTCTTGCCAATTATATGTTTAAGATACACTCCTGAGAAAGCTTCGTGCACATTAATTGTTGTGCTGACCAGTTTGTCATGTTCAATCTCTTCATATTTCTTTATTGCAGTCTTATTGTTTTTTAGTAAGTCCACAATAAAATCCGTATCCAGACCTATCATAAATTCTTCACCTTTTTTAAGAAAGCCTTATGACTCTGTTTCCGATTATCGTAGATAGTTTTTTTTATTTTTTCAGCTTCTTCGTCACTAATATCCCATGCTCCAAAAAACCTACTAATATCCTTTTTAGGTGTAATTCTTCTAATTACATCAGAAAAACTTTCTTCAGGTAGTTTATTGCTAGCTAAAATCTTGTATGCATCTTCCATAATAGTAATGGTTTTTGTTGCCATACACGTATGTGTATGTGTACGTGTATATATATTTTTTGGTTTAGTTGCGTATGAATTCGACTAGTAAAGTATATAAATGACTTTTAAATTCATAGCACTCAATGGGCTTGTGGTCTAGTGGCTATGCGCGCCAAAGAGCTTTGTCGGCATGTTTGGCGCTGCGCACCACACATGACAGTGCCCTTACATCATAATTGGAAGTAAGGCATTGATCCCCGGTTCGAGTCCGGGCAGGCCCATCATTCTATTTCTGTAACTTGTTGCAGATTAGTAATACTCGGAGGTGGATTCTATGATTCGTACCGGGTTCATCAACCGCAGGTTGATTTAAACCCGGTTCGAGTCCGGGCAGGCCCACCATATTTTTCTCGTAAGATATATTTCTCAATATGACAAAATATAAAAACTACCTAACATAGAGGTATTTAAAAGAGGGAACTATATGAAGAAATACTTGTTATTCATGTTTATATTCTTACTACCTAGTGTGAGTGCAGTCATGGATATACAGTGTGAATTCAAGCTATATGACCTAACATGTGATGAAACTTCAAAGTATTTCGCTGTTGGAGGATTTTATGGTGGAATGTGGGATTCTGGACCTGGATTTGCAAATCGCCACTATTTATTCGCTGACGAGCCTATAGTTTCACCTACTAAGCCTTGGGGAGCATTATGCTGTAGATTGTTGGGTGATGATGAGGACAGACTCTTTGCTGAATGCGAAGAACTGAACCATACAAGTGATCATATCCTCAATATCAATACTACTGGTGATGAAAGAGGATTGATTTCTCCACCAGAATTCCAAGGAGGTAACCCTTATTGTTTGGCTAGTATAGAGCACAAGGTAGACTGTGAATTTGTGGCTGCAAATCCTGGAGATGAGTGTTCAAATGAATGTGTAACACAAGGATATGAAACCTGTCTGGCCACTTTTGATTATGGTCAGAATAAACAAATACAAGAATGCAGTCCGGATATTGGAGTTTTAACTGAAGGAGATACCTGCATGTGTTGCAAAGTATCTGATTTTGCAAATGTAAGCGAAGGAAGATTTGATCATGTTACTATAACTCCTTTCTGCGAAGGTGGATTAGATGATGAGATTTGTGAAATTGGAGAGAAGATACAAGCAGAGATATATTACAATCCGATAAATTTTGAGGGGACTGTATGGATATTTGCAAATAATTCTATGGACACGTGCAAGATACAGAAAACAGAAGGGGAGATTAGAGGAATGGATTATCCCTGTCCTGGAAACCAAACATGCCTTGCCAACTGGACCATAGATTTTATACCTGAAGATTGTCATTATCAAGAGGAAGAAGCAACAGATATATTCTTCTATAAGACTGCAGATGAGGCTGCTCCATCGTTTAAGACAAGCGGGAGCCAGAACTTTACATTAGGACCGACTTATTATCATTCAACTATACTGGAAATAGAGAGCAACGTTACAGATCCGTTATTCCTGAAGTTTGCAGGGTCAGAACCTCCAACAACTCCTGACTATTGGTATTATAAGACCAGCAATCGCTATTTTGAATGCGATGAAAAGAGTCAGATGCCTGTTTTTGAACCATATCTTACTGGATGGGGAAGTTGTCTGATGAGACCTGATACATGGACTATAAAACATATTGAGGTGAATCTTTCTGCAAAGTACTATGTGGGCATTTCAGCAATATTTTTTGACAGTGTTGATGATAGTCTGATAATCGAGATAACAGGACCTGAAAATAACAGATGGGAAATACATGATTACCTTAACACATCAACCAATGAAGAGATATGGAATGGGGCAATCCTCGCACAATTCACAATACCTGATCCAATTGTACTAGACAATACCAGCACAATAAACATATCAACTACATTTGGAGCTCCAGCAATGTTTTATACAATGATAGATCATATTAACTTGAGCACGAATCCTACTGCACCATGGGCAGGAAATACAGAGATGAAGTGTGGGAATTTTACTGATTATAATCGAACAATTGTATTGGGTGCAGCTTGTAATGTAACAGATCCTCCACAAATAGGTATGTGCGAAAACTCCTATGATTACTGTGTATATGGAGATGAATATGGTAATTCCGAAGGGCCTGAGGAGTGCTATGAATGGTTAGATATAGTTACTAATGCAAATCAATCGGAGATAGAGTGTGAAGTTGAGCAGACTTGGTGTCCTAGGGGTTTTCAGTACGTGGATGTATCTTCTTCCCTAGGGGGTGGAAAGGCATGTGTACCTCAGCCTGCAATGTGTGATTACGGAATGGAGGGGCATGACGAACTAACTTGTGAAGATATTCCTGATAGTGGGCATCCTGGTTTTATGAATGATGTGTACAGGTGTTTAAATGATTTCTTTGTAGAACCAATTCCAGAGCAAGAATGGCCTCATAATATGGCCTGTTGCGAATTTATGAGAATACCTGCGGGGGAATCTGATTATTTATTCTTCAACTACGAAGATATTGCGATTTATTGAGATAAATTTGTAGTATACATTGGTTCTTCAAAATCATTGCCTCCAGCAATAGTTACATCCTGTAAATCGTATTCAATATTCATATATGCAGGATCTTTTTCATCTAGGTCAGGACTTGTATTGTGGCCTACAGTTGGATAATATGATGTGACTTCCCAACCTCCATTTTGGAAACATCTCCATGATAATTCGTGCCATGTGAACTCATCTCCATAACCTGAATTAAGTTCGACAACAGCTCTTACAATGTATCCGTTGTCCTCGAAGTGACTAGTTGATGGCCAACCTGGTGTTTCCCTCAATTTAATATAAGAATCTCCAGTGACAGATTGATTCCATGGCAAAAAATTGTAGATTACTCCTGTTTCTCCGAATCTCAAAAGTTCCCAAGTCTGTGCGGCGGATACTATTGCATTATATTCTTCCTGAGGAAATGGGTTGGATTGATCATTTCCAGTTAATACGGGCAATGATCCTGGATGCCATAATGTTGGATCACATTCCTCACTACTGAAGTCATCAAAATAATCTATAAATTCTTCAGGGTTAACATTTACTTCTTCAGGACCTGTCAGTTCCCTTCCATTTGGAATTGTTTCTGTGAAATAGGGTAATGCTCCATTGATTGTTGGACTTTGTAATGCTTCTTCTAATGTCAATGGTACTCTTGCACTCCATACTTTTGGAGATTCCCCTCTACTCCACCATCCATCTACATAAAGTGTGTCTGGGTTCACTGTGAAAGAATCTGGTTGGGTCATACTCATTGTGTATGCTCTTCCGGTTACATCGGTTCTCATGTCTTCTGGAAGTAGAATTCTTTCAACTCCACCTTGGCAACCTGGTGCGCAACCTATCCCACCAGTGGGTGTTGGAGGTTCTCCATTGCCTCCTTCTGTATAATCAGGCTCTTCAACGCTTGACGTTGGTGTGATTGGTAGGACTGCTTCTCCATTACCATTTGTAACAATGTGGAAGATTTGGCCTTCTCTGTTATACCAAATTCCTACGTTTTCCAGTGGTTGTTGTTTATGATCGACATATCGCCCTGAAATTGCAGGTCCGTCAGCTTTAACAGGTTCGCTACTTCTTGGACTGTATCCTATGGCTAACGCTAAGAATAATAGTGCTGTTGTTAGTCTAGGTCTAATCGTCATATTCCCCCTTATACCCTTTTCTCATATTTAAATCTTTCGGTTTATTTGTCACTGAAGAGTGGGATTTTCAATAATTCTGGCTGTATTTGTAGAATTCGTGGAAATTCAGCCTTTTATTTTGTCTCTGAGGCTGGATACTTTCTTTTGGTTCATTTCATCCTTGATCTGGACGCATTATTTTGTGACAAAATGACCTTTCTGATGTTTTCGAATTATTGTGGCTTGTTTATCGCTGATAAGAGCTCCACAAACAGGAGTGATTACTCCAAAAACAGAAGTTATTTATATCAGAACTGCTTTTCAGTGTGTATGAAACCTGAAGATAAAGTATATCTTGCATATTTTGAAGCAAAAAAACCAGAGCTTTATTTCAATGAAATAAAGGGATTGACAGAATTATCAGATAGCTCGCTTGCAAATACTCTAAAAAGACTTGTTTTAGAAAAAATATTGTCTGTAAACAAAACAAAATCAAACACATACTACCAAGTAAGAAATAAAAAGCTAATTGCTCTAAAATTTGCAGAGATTGCCTTGAGAAAATTCAACAACTTAAATAGAGGGGTAAAAATTCCATTACACAATTTTTTAGAAAAAACATCTCAAAATCATTATTTAGTTATATTATTTGGTTCAGCATCACGCAAAGAAGAAAAAAAAGGAAGTGATATTGACATTTTGATAATAGCTGATAAAAAACAAGATTTTGGCGCAATCAAAAAAGAGGTTGATGCATTATCAAACTACAATTTAAACATCTTTACTTGTTCAAGATATGCTTTTCTAAACAATAGCGATCATATCATAATTCAAGCTAAAAAAACAGGTTTTCCCATAAAAGGAGAGCAAAATTTCTATGAGGTGTTAATTAATGAAAATTTCTGACTATTTCCTAAACAAAGAACTTCTTGATAACCAAATTGAGTTCTATAAACAGAAAAAACAACTAAGAAAAATAGAGAAGAACAACGAACTCGTCCAGGCATACTTAGCAAAAGCAAAACACAACATGGAATTCTTCACACTAAACGAGGACAAAACAAAATTCAACGATTGGCTTATCGTCACATTATATTACGCATTGTACCATTCTGCACTTGCATTGGTAACAAAAAAAAGTTATACATCTAAAAATCATACAGCAACATTGCTATTCCTCATAAAATACTATTCAATAAGACAGGAGGAAGCAGAACTGATAAATGAATTATCAATAAGCAAAGAGGATGCAGAACTTTACACCGACCTAAAAACAGATCGGCACAACGCAAGCTATGAAACAAGAATATTATTCACAAAAGAAAAAATACAGGAGTACAGAACTGCTGTAATAAATTTTATACAAAAAACAGAAGAAATCATTATACAAGATTGATAATTGGATGCGCAGATGATATTATTGGCCAATCTTGTCCAATACTGGCCAAATCAGGCCAATTATCATTCTTTTTTATTTTATTCTTAGTCATATGGTGTTCTTTCTTTATTTCTCATATTTAAATGTTTCGGTTTATTTGTCACTGGGGAGTGGGATTTTCAATGATTCTGCCTGTATTTTCAGTTCTGGTGGAAATTCATCGGTTTTTGAGAGAGAAGAGTTATAATTAAGAACATTTTTATATTTCAAGGACACCACAGGAGGTAATGGCTATGTCAATAGAAGCAATGGAAGCAGAAATCCTAGAATTGAAGAAGGATATGAAACTCATTAAGAATGTGCTTTCAGAGAGTGATGAACTCAGTGACCAAGCCAAAAAGGCTCTCAAAGCAGCCAGGGAGACTCCTGAAGATCAATATGTTGACTTCAAATGAGTTATTCTATTAAGTTACATCCTTCTGTGAATAAATTCTTACGTAAATGTCCTGGAAATTTGGCTGATCGAATTGCAGCAAAGTTTCGATTATTGACAGTAGATCCATTTATGTTTTTGGAATCATTCTCTGAATCCAAGGTGTATAAATTAAGAATTGGAGATTATCGTGCCTTGGTTGATGTGGACACTAATAGGAAGATTATTTTTATTAGGCTTATTGAATATCGACGACGAATTTACAAAAAACTAAAATAGATATCTATATATATGATTAGATATTTATTCTGTTTATGAAAAGATTCATGCAAACATGCTACAAATGCAATTGTGATGTGAAGCCATCAAAGGTCAAAAGAGAGGGAATTGAATTGAATTGTATGCATTGTCCTGAATGCAATGAGGATTATTTTACCTCAAGTGAACTCATCAAATTTGATATCTTAACAGGGAAACGAAAGAACATCAGGAAATTTGGGACCCTCGGAGATTCCACAATTATGCGTATTCCAACACACATCCTGAAAGCATATAAGATCAAGCCAGGAGACTATGGTGTTTTTGAAGAGAAGAGTGAAGGTATTCTGATTAAAACAGTCCCTGCTAAAGAAGTCAAAGCATAAAAACCTTTATAAATACCCTATTTCTCCCACAGACAATATGGAAATCAATGTTTTAGAGTCTACAAATAAGAGGCTTGTGTTTGAGCTGAAAGACGCAGATAACACATTCTGCAACATACTAAAAAAGCAGCTTAATGATGATAAGGCTGTTCTTGTGGCTACATATTCTATTAGGCATCCACTTGTTGGAGTACCTAAGTTCATCATTGAGACAACCACAAAGACCCCTAAGAAAGCATTAAATGATGCAATTTCTGGTCTTACAGAGACAAATAAGGATTTCTTGGCTAAGTTCAAGAGACAGGTCACCAAATAGAGCCAAAACCTTTTTAAATAATTGCTCTCTAGCTATACCTATGGAAGAAGCAGATAAATCCATTCTATTAACGCTTGCAAGGGATAGTATCACCACTTATTTCAAAGAAGAAAAGCCAGATATCTCAAAAGCAAAACATCTCAACCAGAAATTGGGTGTATTTGTAACCCTACACAAAAAGGGCGATTTGAGAGGTTGTATTGGTTTTCCTCATGCAATCCACCCACTATATCAAGGTGTTATTGAGGGTGCAAGAAGCGCTGCTTTTGGAGACCCAAGGTTCCCACCCTTACTTGAAACCGAGCTTAGTCACATAGACATTGAGATTAGTGTTCTTACAAAACCTACACGTATTCATGTAAAAAGAGCTGATGATTATCTTAAAGAGATTAATGTCGGACAGGATGGTCTTATAATCAATAATGCCGGACTTTTGCTCCCCCAAGTTGCAACAGAGCAGGATTGGACAGCAGGACAGTTCCTGAATGCCATCTGCCAAAAAGCAGGCATGCCATTTGATGCCTGGCGAGATCTGGAAAATCATCTGTATAAGTTCCAAGCAATTATTTTCAACGAAAAATGATCAAAGAATTCTTGAAAAAGAATCAAAAGAAATATGACCAGACTATAGAGCAGTATTTTCCTAAAAAAATAACAAAATCATTTCTTGAAAAGAATTTTGGTCCAGGTGATTATGACCTGGGCGCAATCAATAAATGTCTAACCACTCCGATCTGGAATTATTTTGAACAAGGTGGGAAACGATTGCGACCTGCATTATTCACACTAGTACTTGGTTGTTACAAGGATCCAGAACCATTCATACAATACAGCATTATTGCTGAACTCATACACAACGGAAGCCTGGTTGTTGATGACATTGAAGACAATTCTGATACGCGTAGAGGTCATCCATGCATGCACAAGAAATTTGGACTTGACGTTGCAATTAATGCAGGCAATGCAATGTACTTATTGCCATACTTTATTTTGGACAAAGCATCAGAACATCTGAAATCTGAAATCTATCATCTGATCAATAAGACATTATTCATGCTCCACATGGGGCAAGCAACAGATATTCATTGGCACAATAATCCACAACCTTTGCAGGAAGAAAAATACTTGCAGATGTGCAGGATGAAAACAGGAATGCTCACAGGTTTTTCTTGCAGAATGGCAGGCTTAGTCGGTGAGATCAAGGATTTGGATGCTCTAGAAAACTTTGGACGTGCAATTGGAATTGCATTCCAGATAAAAGATGACATCCTAAACATAGAGGGTGGTGATAAGTGGGGAAAAGATTTTGGAGATGATATAAATGAGGGCAAGATGACACTTCTGGTCATCCACACTCTGGACACAGCCCCAAAAAAGGATACAAAGAGACTTACAGAAATACTAAACTTGCACACAAATGACAAAAAACTAATCAATGAAGCAATTGACATAATCAAGAAGCACGGTGCAATCGATTATGCCAAAAAAAAGGCAGAAAAAATAATAACTCAGAGCTGGAAAGATGTAGAACCAATCCTGCCTGAGTGCAAGAATAAAAAAATTCTCAAAGAGCTTGTTGACTTCTTGGTTGATAGGGAATTCTAGTCTACCTTTGCACTTGTTAGTCTTCCCTCAACTTGGTGTGATATTCCATCCTTTGTATACGCAATATCAAAACCACTACTGAATGGTTTGCTCTTCTCTATTGGTACCACTGTGCATGTGAATGTTTGCGCTTTACCATTAGCCCATTCACTTAGTTTAGGTTCACACTCT
>JAHIYL010000138.1 GCA_018815145.1 Nanobdellota archaeon
CTTGCACTTTTTTTGCCTTTGCCAACAAATTCATTGAGATAGGTTATCTCTTCTTGCGTTAATTTAATAGTTTTTGTCATAACTATTAAGAAAATGAATGAATATATAAATGTTTCATAATTAAATTGTCAGTGCACTAGATAACCTCCTGTTTATAAAAAGGTTTAGTTTTGATTGACATGAAGTAGTAAAAAAACCTGCCAAACAGATACATTCATATACACATTCTAAATCCATATCATCTTTATCAGTATTTTCAGAGGGAAATAAAGAGAAAAATAAGGGAAAATGATACAAAGGATAAAAAAGATATTCATTGGAAAGCCTCTTCCAAACTGGGAATATAAGCACCAGAGGCTGTCAAAGAAGATTGCACTTGCTGTATTCTCGTCTGATTCCCTTTCTTCAGTCGCATATGCAACAGAAGAGATACTGATAGTCCTCATGACCGCCGGTGCTGCAGCACTTTCATATGCCCTGCCTATCGCTCTTGTGATTCTCTTCCTTCTCTGGATCCTCATATTGTCTTACAGAGAGACAATAAAGGCATACCCAAACGGCGGCGGTGCGTATATCGTCGCAAAGGAGAATATCAGCACAATAGCAGGCCTTGTTGCTGCCAGTGCGCTCCTTTTGGATTATATACTTACTGTTGCAGTGAGTGTCGCTGCCGGAGTCGCTGCTGTGACAAGCGTCTACCCCGGATTTCTTGAGCATAAGGTGATAATCGGCATTGTCGTCGTGTTCCTGATAGGCCTCCTCAATCTTAAAGGTATCAAAGAATCAGGTGTCATATTTGCCATTCCCACATATCTCTTCCTTTTCAGTTTCATGATCATGATAGGAGTCGGGTTCTTCAGGTATTTTACCGGACAGATCGTCCCGACTCCTGCAGAGACAATCCCAATACTCAATGGCCTTTCGCTCTTCCTTTTGCTCAGGGCATTCTCATCAGGATGCGCTGCATTGACAGGCATTGAGGCAGTCTCTGACGGTGTTCCTGCATTCAAGACTCCTGAATCAAAAAATGCCAGGACAACACTTCTCATCATGGCAGGTCTTTTGACTTTCCTGTTTTTCGGAATAACATTTCTGGCACTGCACTATCAGCTGACACCTGTGCATGACAGGACAGTGATCTCTGTCCTGGCAGAAAATATCTTTGGAAGGACACCATTCTTTTTTATTATTCAGGCATTCACAATGCTAATACTCTTCCTTGCAGCAAATACATCATTTGCCGATTTTCCAAGGCTCTGCTTTTTCCTGGCAAAAGACAAGTTCCTGCCTAAACAGTTCATGCAGCTTGGTGACAGGCTTGTATTCACTAACGGCATCCTTTTCCTTTCAATAGCATCCTCCATCCTGCTCATCCTCTTCCACGGAAATGTGCACCATCTCATACCTCTCTATGCAGTCGGCGTCTTCACGTCATTCACTCTATCTCAGACAGGTATGATCAGAAGAAGCCTGAAACTGAAACAGAAAGGATGGAAACATGCTTTGGTAATCAACACCATAGGTGCAATAATGACTTTTATTGCTCTTGTGATCATCACTTCCACAAAATTCATGTCAGGTGCCTGGATAATCGTCATACTTATTGTAATCTTAGTGCTTATCTTCAAAAAGATTAATATACATTATTGCAGCATAGCAAAACAGCTGTCAACAAGCAATATCAAGGCACCGATAGACCTCAGAGGAAACAGGCATAAGATTGTTGTATTGGTGCAATCCTTTCATCAGGGTATAGTCAAGTCCCTGAGGTTTGCCAAAACCTTTTCTTCAGATGTCGTAGCAGTCCATATCGACATAAGCGGTGCTGAAAGAGACAGGCTGATTGCCAATTGGGAAAGGTTCAACCCAAAGATGGACCTTGTCATAATAAGCTCTCCTTACAGGGTAATAATCCCAAGGCTCATGTCATATCTTGATAAGCTTGAATCAGAGGATCCAAAGCTCAATGTGACAATCATCATCCCTGAGTTTGTTCCAAAAAAATGGTGGCACCATATCCTGCACAACCAGACTGCATTTGCAATAAAGGCAGCAATACATTTCAGGCCAAGGACCTCTTATATAAGTGTCCAGTATCATCTGGAAGAGTGAACACGGGCTGAAAATCCTTGATGTATCC
>JAHIYL010000139.1 GCA_018815145.1 Nanobdellota archaeon
CTTGCACTTTTTTTGCCTTTGCCAACAAATTCATTGAGATAGGTTATCTCTTCTTGCGTTAATTTAATAGTTTTTGTCATAACTATTAAGAAAATGAATGAATATATAAATGTTTCATAATTAAATTGTCAGTGCACTAGACAAAAAAATACTGAACCTTATCCAGGAAGAGGACCTATGCGTCCCAAGGATAACAAAAATATCACATAGATTAAAAGTTCCTACTTCAACTGTACAATCAAGAATTAAGAAGATGGAAGAGCAAGGGATAATAACAGGCTGTACTGTGCTCCTGGATTCTGCAAAAGTGGGCAGAGGATTTACTGCATTTGTATTTGGCCAGGCTAAACTTGGTGAGGAATCTGATTTCAATAAACCAATTGCCAAATTGAAGAAAATTGAACAGATACAAGAAATATTTTTTATTACAGGAGATTATGACTACCTCATTAAGCTTCGTGTAAAAGACCAGAATGAATACTATGAAGTAATTCAAAGAATTGCCAAGTGTTTTGAAGTCAGAGGTAAAGGTATTGTAGCACCAAAATGTTTCAAAGACAGTCCAAAGATACGGGTCATTTGAAGATTCCCCTTACATTTTTATTTTTTAATTGTAAGGGGAAATATTTATAAAAAGAGCAATTATTCTATTATTCATGGCATATATCCATGTAAAGAAAATCGGAAATACCAAGTATTATACTTTACGTATCTCAGTTCGAAAAGGAAATAATATCATCACAAAAGATATTGAGAACCTTGGAACAGATTTAAGTAAGATTGATCTCTATAAATTAGAGAAAAAACACAAATCTGAAATCAGGAAATCCTTCTCAACATTAAAAAAATTCATTGACTCAAATCATTATCTGGAAAAAGCAAAGGAAAAAAAGCTGAAATCTAAAGAGTTCCTACCAAAAAACAGCATTGAAACTATCGAAGCAATCAATCTGCATTATACATCCAGATTCTTAAAGCTTGATGTTATATCAAAAAAAGAAATATTTGATAATTTTCTTCTGAAATTTGCAGTCAATTCGACATCTATCGAAGGAAATACAATTACACTTGAGCAGGCAGCAAGACTCTTCAAAGAAGATATCCTGCCTAAAGGGAAGACACTGCGTGAAGTATATGACCTGAAAAACACAAGGAAAGTGTTTTTTTGGCTTCTGGAAGAATTGCCTGATATAGACATACAATTAATCATCAGAATCCATGATTGGCTCTTGGATGAAATTGACAAAAGAAATGGCATCAGGACAACAGATATCAGAATTTTTGGCAGTCCTTTCAAACCAACTCCTGCACAGTTTGTAAGAGATGACTTGAATGTCTTGGTTTCCTGGTACAAAGCATCCAAATTACACCCTTTGGTAAAATCTGTTTTATTCCATCATAAGTTTGAAAACATACATCCATTCTACGATGGTAATGGCAGGACAGGAAGATTGGTCCTAAACCTGATTTTATTAAAAAACAACTTCCCACCGCTCATTGTATCAAGAAGGCACAGAAAAGAATATCTGGATAGGATAAATGACGCAGACAAAGCAATAAAGTCAAGCTTAATCAATGACTCTTCAGAGCACTATCAAGGTTTGGTTGATTTTATTGTTTCTGAATACAAAGAATCATATTGGGACACTTTTTTAGTCTGATTTTCCCCATACATTTTTATTTTTTAATTGTAAGGGGAATGTTAATTTTAAAGGTGAATTTCTTCAATTATTTTAATTGTTTCCAACCCATTTAAATATAACATCTCTTCCCCTTATTCTGATATGCCTGAAAACAAGCCTGACATAGAAGGACTTAAAAATTATCTTGAAGAGTACATAAAAAGCCTTGAAACTATAATGGCTGCCGAAGGTCTTCTTGACCCGGTAAAACAGAGAAGCATAATGGATTACATGGAATTGGATAATTATAATCTTAATTCAAAGAGATATATTACAACAGATGAGATAATTGCAGTGCTTCCGGAAGAGTGTAATTCTGCAGACAGAGATCTGGCACAAAGGATAACATATCTTACAACTCAAAGGATAAAGAATATCAAGGAAGCACATCAAGAATTCAAAGATATTGACCCAATTCCAATTCCTATAGTGTTCTATAATTCAACAGAAGAAGTTTCCAAGGTTGCAAGGAAACCTAAATATGCAGGAGTCATGTCACTCCAGAACGGGCCCCTGTTCAACACTTTCAACCTGGAAGCTGCTTTTGGGCTTGAAAACGCGATGGCAGAGCTTGAGATGGTTAACCCCTCTCTGTCAAGCCATAAAAATGATATTGCAGAAAAGCTTATGCTATACTCTGCTCTCCATGAGACAACACATACGCTCGTCGAAAGATTAAGGCTGAGATATTGTCTTGATAAAGGAATATCTATGGAACAGTATGTCAAATAATTCCATAAAATCAATAAAGAAAATTCTATAGCATGGGAACTTGCTGCATGTGAAATGATGCCTGATACTGTAAGGTTTGACGAGAAAAATGTGTTTCCTTATGCTGTTGCCAAGGCACCGGAAACCAAGATTGATTTTACCAGGATAGTCCAAGAAAAGAACATTGACCTGTTTGGGAATGACCAAAAAATTCATATGAATCCTATTGTCCCGGGGACCGGACATGAGATTTCTTTTGTTGCATCACCTTATTGTGCATATATTTACAAAGAACTCATAGATATGACTGATAGATACAGACAGCTTCATGACACACACTTTACCTGGATTGGTCATACTCTCAACTACATAAAAGCGCATCCTCTTGCTGATGCACCATTTGAAATGCCAAAGCGTTTTCGTCCCACCATATAAAAATCTCACGATTAAAATGCACATAACTGAAAAAGAACTGGATAATGATTTGGAACATTTCATAGATACAGACCTTGTGCCTGATGAGAAGAAAGACTGGAAAGTCCTTGAGATAAGTGATGATTCTGTCTCCATGAGGTTCATCTATTATACATTATAGGATCGCAAACCTGAAACAGGTGCTCTGCCAGGAATAATCCCTGAGCTTGAACAGTCTTTGGACCAATTCAAAGACAAAAAAGGATTTGCCCCGTGGTGGTGGATGTACAGACAGGGTGTGCAACAGGTCCATTTGTTTTTTTATGATATCAACTCTTTGCAGGATTTGACTAAACAAAGCATAGATTTTGTGCTTGTGCCAAAAAAAGATTTTGGAAGCTTTGACTATTTCAGAAGAAGAATTGAGAGAAAAAACCTGCCTGATTGGTGGGAAAGCACAATCCAGGAAGGCACAAATATTCAGACACCATACATAACATTTCATTATTATGACCACTTTGCAAAAGGACCAAACAAAATGATAATTTCTGCTGAAAAATGGTATGTATCAATCAGTGCACATGAATACCTACATACAATTCTTGACAAGTATCTAGGTTTTGACTCACAAGAACTGAATCTTCCACCATTTCTTTCTGAAGGAATGAACATATATGTAGGAAATCAGATTCAAGACGATTATCCAGTTGCCATATCTCCAGATATTTCAGCAGCACTCATTCTTAAGCCAGGCATAAGCATAATAGAATATGACAACAGAAATCTCAATGAGAATGCGCTCTACCAGTGGTCTGGAAGATTTTTCAGGGATCTTGTGAAGTATATTGCCGAGAGCACAACTAAAACCGAAAAACAAGTATTCCAGGAGATATTCCTAGGGCTAAAAGACAATCAATATACAACAACAGAACATCAAGACTTTGAAAAATTGTTTGATTATGAGTCTTTTTTCAGACAAAAGTATAATGTTGATACTAAAGATTATTTTCAAACATGGGAAAGGAGTATAAACTGAAATTTCCTTTTCTTTGATATGATATTTTTGCCTGTTTTGTTCTACTTTAAAATAAGTAACTTTACACAATTTCAGAAATATTCTTAAATCTTGATTAACTACCATATTAGTTGTAAATCATTATACTTTGATCAAAAATGGACGAATTCATACGGGCTCTTGATATCTTGTCTCCTGGGACATTCACAATTGAATCAGATGAGACTATTGATAATACTGCAAAAGTGATGGTAAATCTCGATACAACCCACCTGGTCATAATCAAAAAGAATATACCTGTAGGAGTGATAAGCCATATTGATATAATAAAAAATACTTCTGAAGACCATAAAAGTGATGTCAAACTAGATTCCTTCCCATACAAGGAATTGATCTCTTCTACAGCTGACACCTCTTTTTTTGAAATCCTGAACCTGATGAAGAGGAATGCAATTGAATGGATCCCAATTATTGATGAAAATAAGGTTGTCGGAGCAATCGACTACAAAAACATTGCCAAGGGATTCATCGAAGTGAACAAGATAATAGTCAAGAATTTACGGGACGAAGAAAAAATCAATGAAAAGATTGATGAGATAATGAATAGGATCCTCAAGAGTTCAAAGATGGGAAAACAATTGACAGAGGCATTATCTGACCTTCCTGATGAAGATTCTGTGTCCTTATTAAAAGAGTACACAAAGGAAGTATCCAAAAAAATCTCATTATTGATTGAAACAATAATCAATCTAACAATATTGGCTGATGAGATTGACATTCATGATGAACAGAAAGTCAAGGAACTTGACAATCTTCTCAACAAAGAGATCGATATCAACAACAATGATTAAGGATATCCTATTGAGTCAATGATAATATTAACTTTTTTATACTAATTCTTATTTGTTGGATCATATGCATCTGAAAAATACGGTTGTCATTGTCACCGGAGCATCAAGAGGACTGGGTAAAGAACTTGCTCTGCAGCTATCAAAAGAAAAATGCAGGCTTGTCCTTACAGGAAGGAATCTTCCTGACCTTAAAAGAGTTAAAAAGGAAGTCAAGACCGAATGCATAATTGTCAAGGCTGATATGTCTCAGGAAGATGATGTCAAAAAATTATTTGCAGAGACAAAAAGACAATTCGGAAAGATTGATCTTCTGGTCAACAATGCCGGGATGAACTACAAAAAAAAGTTCTTTGATTACTCTGAAAAAGAATTGGACTACCTGTTCAGGGTAAATACATTGTCTGTCATCCAGTCATGCAAAGAAGCATACAATAATATGGATGAAGGCAGGATTGTGATTATTTCATCCATGGCAGGACTCCTGTCAGACAAATATTATTCAGTCTATTCTGCATCAAAGCATGCATTGGAAGGTTTTGTAAAAGGCGCAAGAAAAGAAACAGAAAAACCTATAGATTTCCTGATATTCCATCCTTACCGCCTTGCCACAAGTTTCCATAAAAAATACAAACATAAATCTCCAGGCTCTCATATGCTTGACCCAAAAGACTACGCAAGGTACATTGTATCAAGAATCAAGGGAGAGACTGATGCATTCTTCATGTTCCTGAACAATTGGGCATTCTGGCTCAAGAAGTTTCTTCCAGGATGACAACAACAGCTGTTGCATAATCACCATCATGGCTGATGCTGCAGTCGATTGACCTGATCCTGAAATCCAACAGATCCTTATCAAAGACCAGATATGGTTTTCCGGTCTTTTTCTTTTTGACTACTACTTCATTCCAATGCTCAACCCTGATTCCCGCTGCTTTGAAAAAAGCCTCTTTTGCAGCAAAATAGCCTGCTAAAGTCTCTATGGAATTACTTTTCTCTGAATCTGCAAATATTTTCTCAGTGCTCAGTGGATTTTTTATTAGTTTTCTTATTCTGTCAATCTTCACAATGTCAATTCCTGTCCTTATCATCTTATAATCTCACATAGACCTGATTACTGCTTCAAGTTTTTGGGTTATTTCAACCGGATCATCCAAAGCAGAAAAATGCATCGGCTTTCCGAATTTAATCCTGGCAGGACCCCTTTTCACCGGAAACTTTGAATGTGGCGGCATGATATCAAACAATCCTTCAAGTTTGACCGGAACAACAGGCATCTCTGTCTCATTGACAATAAGACCTATCCCGTTCTTGAAGGGACCCATCTTCCCTGTCCTGGCCCTTGTGCCTTCAGGTGCCAGTGCAAGAGACCAGCCCCTATCCAGAATCTCTGATATATATTCAAATGTCGCTCTTGTATCTGCACGTTTTTCACTATTTTTATCACGGAATACAGGAAAAGCACCGAAAAGATAATGGAATATCTGCCCCATGAATCTTCCTCTGACACCTTTGCTCTTGAAAAAATAATCTGCAGCAGCTCCGGCAGCGATCCTTGACCTGAATCTTATCGGCAGGTGCTTCACAAGTGTGATTCCATCCAGATGGCTTGTATGGTTGATGATGAATATTGCAGGTGTCTTAAGTTTTTTTATGTTCTCGCTGCCTATGACAGAAATCCCGCGGATGAATGGAGATGCCAACAGATACAGTATCTCTGTCGTAAGAAATCTGAGAGGAAAGAAGAATTGTGAAAACATTAGTCTATTTATTTTTACATCAATTTCAGTCCTACCTGTGGAAATGAGTTTCCTAAGGCCTCTCACTGTAGTCTTTGAATCTATCAAAAAATTATCAAATAGCTTTCCCATCTTCTCTTCAATCAGGCTTGCAAGCTCTATTATCTTAAGGGAGTCAAAACCAAGATCTTTGTACAGTCTGGATGATTCTCTGATCTTTTTTGGATCCATATGGCATATCAGCGACAGGACATGGAGCAAATCATCAGAAGTCTCAGAAAAAGACTCTTTTTTGTCTGTCACTTCTGCAAGTATCTCTCTTCTTTTTATTTTCAGTGTGTGTGTCCTCGGGAAGTCTTTCTTTTTCCATGTTATGAATCTTTGGATCTTCTGATGAAATTCCAATCCCCTGTTGACGTCTTCAATCATCTTTGATATCTTTTTTTCCGCAGTTTTTTTATCCAAAAGAAGGACAGCCAATATCTCAACATCATCACCTTTGTCAATGCCCAGGACACAGGAATCCTTTATCTGCTGATGCTTATTCAGGATATCTTCGATATCCTCAGGATATACATTCAGTCCTGAGGGCTTCAATATCATGTTCTTTTGCCTTCCTCTGATAAAAACATCTCCTTCTTCATCTATCTCACCTATATCTCCTGTTCTCATCCATCCCTTACAGAACAGATTTTTTGTCTCTATCGTATTCTTATAATATCCTTGGGTCACATTCTTTCCTTTGCAGAGTATCTCATTCTCTTTATTCAGCTTCAGCCGCACACCGGGTACAGTTCTTCCTACGCTGCCAAGCTTCCGATCATTTTCAGGGGTCAAAGTAAGCACCGGAGAAGTCTCTGTAAGACCATATCCTTTCATGACCTTTACACCTATGTGTTCCCAGAATTCTTCAGTCTCCAATGGCAGGCTCGCGGCCCCGCACAATACTTTTGAGACTTTGCCGCCAAACTTCTTATGGACGGGCCTGAAAAGATATCTTCTCAAGAAATGAGGCAATTTTGAGGACAGAAGAAGGGCCTTCTTGAGCTTTCTATAGCTCCCTTTTGTTTTGGCATTCTCCTCAACCTTGTTTTTGAACATGATAAAAAATGCAGGGACTGTCACTATCACATTGATTTTTTCATGCTGCAGGACACTGACAATCTCTGAAGGCCTTCTGCTCCTCAGCTGCACAGTCTGTGCTCCGGCAAGGATAGGTATCAGAAAACCTGCAACCTGCTCAAAGACATGGCTCAATGGAAGAAGTGATATGAGACGGTAGTTTCCGGTGATATTCAGAACTTTCAGAACTGAAAACATATTCTCATGAAGGTTCTCATGTGTGAGCATGACTCCCTTAGGTTCACCTGTGGTCCCTGAAGTGAACATGATCTCCACCAGATCATCCTCTTTTACACCTGGATTTATTTTACCTTTTCTTGTATTTTCCAACAGGTTGTCCAATGTTTCAACATCTATCCTATTCTCAATATTTTCGCAAAAGACTTTGTTGACTGATGTGATCAGCATCTTTGCATCAGTGATCTTCATGAATTTTTTCACAAGCTCTTCGGATGATGAGAAATCTAATGGTACGAGCACAACACCATAAAAAATGCTGCCTAAGAATGTATAGAAATACTGCGGGCAGTTGTACGCACAGATAGCTATCCTTTCTCCGGGCTTAATCTTTTTTTCTTTAAGGAGAGTTATGAATTTCAGGGAGTATGTGTAGATATCCTTGTACAGGTATCTTTTGTACACATATTCTTTTTTCAAAGAGACAAGCCTTTTGTCAGAATACCTGATAAAGGATTTCCTGAGTGCATTGTTGAGCTTTGACATTATGATTTATCCGAATTTATAGTGTTTTCTTATTGGCTCGATGATTTTCCAGGTGCACTTCAGACCTTTAGCGAATTCAACATAATCACCTGCACCAAATTCAACGATGCTCCCATCTTCTGCTGTCACAATCGCTTTTCCTTCAAGAACAAGACAGGTCTCGTTTTCATCATATTCCCATGGAAATTCAGATATCTCTTTTTCCCATATCGGCCAATTCTCAGCATTCTTCTTATCTTCTTCATTTGGTTTTTTTATCAATATATCCATTTTAATAAAGATAAATAGGAATCTGATTTTAAATGTTACCTAATGAATAGAATTATATTACATGTGTACTTTTGTCAATAAAAATAATGGCCAGGCGAACTGAAAGTGAGTAGCATTTTGGTGCAAAATGCGTCTGTGCCATTATTATTTTTATTTTTTCTTATTCAAATGCATATAAAATTAGATTACACTAGAACAATTTTTCCAGATGATCATATCTACCCATGCTCATAATATGGACTCCGGCAACCTCATGCTGAAATTGACTGATAAGTTCCTGTGCAATCCTGATCCCTTCTCTCTTCTGATCTGCTGCATTTTCCATCCTCTCAATAATTTTTTCAGGTATCTTGTTTCCGGGCAGATTATCACTGATGAATCTTGCCACTTTTGCACTTGGCAGGATGAACACGCCTGCAAGAATCATGACATCATCTTTTTCAATACCAAATTCTTCGAATCTTTTTAGAAATCCGGCAAGGATATGACTGTCAAAGACTGCCTGTGTCTGGCAGAACTGTGCTCCTGCATCAATCTTCTTTTTCAGTTTCACCAGCTGACCTTCCGGAAAATCACTGTTGGGATTCACAACACAGCCCTTAAAAAAACTTGGGACAGAGCTTATTGTTTTTCCTGAAGACATTGTTCCCTTCTCAATCCCTGAAGTCAGGAAAAGGAGCTGCACAGAATCAATATCAAATACCTGGCGCGTGTTATTGTCATCTCCTGTCTTTATGGAGTCACCGGTGATTGCAAGGATATTTCTTATTCCCAGCGGATACGCACCAAGTATATCTGACTGCAGCGCAAGCCTGTTCTTGTCCCTGCAATTGAGCTGCATTATTGGCTCAAGCCTGCTTTGCACAAACAGAGCGCTGAGTGTGAGAGAAGACATCCGCATCGTCGATCTCTGGTTATCTGTGATATTGAATGCATCGAATGTATTTTTCAGTTTTTTTGCTGCTTTTAGCTCTTTTGATACATCTACTCCTTTTGGTGGGACAATCTCCAGTGTCTTTACAAATATATTTTTTTTGAGCTTCTGTTCAAGGTTCATTTTATTGTTTTAATGTAGTTGTATAAATAATATAATTTTTTCACTTCCAGTTCTTCGGTTTTCTGTACTGGAGCAGTTCCTTTTCTCTTCCCTGCTTTTTCATCCGCTTGTATATCAGGACCCAGGCACAATCCTTATCACCTACCTCACACTTGCCATCCACAGAGCCTCCACAGGGTCCGTTCAAGAGATGTTTTGAACATCGTGTTATCGGGCATATGCCTCCAAAATCATTGATTATGCATTCTCCGCAAAGCGAACATTTTTCTGTGAAATGGCCGATCCTCCTCGTAGAGCCGGCATATTTTGAATCAAGGCCTGAAAACACCGGTTTTTCAATGATATCGCCAACTGTCTGGGTGCCAGTACCACACGAGAGTGAGATTATGCAGTCATACTCAGGAAGATTCTTCAGCTCCTTTTTGACTATTCTCTCATCACAGGAAATATCTATGACACTTGTGTAGACTACCTGCTTTTCATTGTCTTCCAGAATTTTCTTGAGTTCTTCAACCTCATCTTTTCCACCTGTTTTACATAGAGTAGCGCAGTCACCACATCCGAAAATTACTATTTTTTTGCAGTCCCTTATCTTTTCAAGGATATCCTCAATCTTTTTTTTTTCAGTGACAATCATCTTGTTCTACACTAACCTCATAAATATCGGACCGACATAATAAAACAAATATGCATTGAAAAGTATGTTCAGTATGCTGAAAGAAATCATCTTAATAAGCTTTGCCCTGTAGAAGAAAACCAGGACAACATTGATGATGATATTATATAGCAATGCAAAAACACAACCAAGTGCAAAGATGCTCCCAAAATAATCCTTGGCAAAATATGCAGCATATCCAAGGATCATGTACACCGGTATTGTTGCAATTGAGAATTCTGACACCCTCTGCTCAAATATGTATGTCCCAAGTATTGCAAGACCGCCAACAGCAAGACCTGTTCCCGGACCAAACTTGATGCCTGCAATGACAGATGTAAAAAGGATTATCTCTATTGCATTTGCAAGATGCCTCAGAAGGACAAATCTTCCGATGAAATTTGCCAAACCAAAATTCCTGAATAATACAAATTTTATATATCCAAACAGGCAATTCATGCCGATCAGAATTAATATATATACAATATATCTGAGTTTCCGGAATGCCAGGATAAGAGCTATTGTTAGGGACAAAATGAGAAAATTCCGAAGAGTAAACACTTGGAGAAATTTCTTGTTCCTTGTTTTTTTGATTCTTCGTTTTCCCATTATTTCATATGGATAAATGCTTATATAAAAAAATAATGCTAACTATTTTCATTTTTTCCCAAGCACCTTCTTGACATCCTCAATTGCCTGCATCGCGTCCTTTGAATAATGCGCACCGATGGATTCTGCATACTCCTCATTCACAACTGCTCCCCCCACCATCACTGGGATGTTAAGGCCTTCCTTTCTAAGCATCTTGATGACTTTAGGCATCTCAATCATTGTTGTTGTCATTAGCGCTGAAAGACCAATGAGACTGGGCCGATGTTCTTTTGCAGCCTTTACAATAGCCTCTTCAGAAATATTTGCTCCAAGATCAATTATCTCATACCCCTGTGTCTCAAGCAGAGCAATAACAATATTTTTTCCAATATCATGCACATCATTTTTCACAGTTGCAAAGAGTATCTTTCCTTTATCCCGGACATCATCTTTTTTGAGTTCAATTTTTATCATATCAAATGCCTTTTTCATGGCTGCAGCTGAAGACAGCACCTGTGGTAAAAAGATATTGTCGCACTTGAATTCAACTCCTACTTTCTGGAGTGCTGAAAGAAGTATCTCATTCAGTTCAAGCGGCCTGTACTCATCCAAGGCCCGGGAAACAAGTACTTCAATCTCGTCAGACTCACCATAATAGACAGCATCAAACAGCTTCTCCTTAAGATTTTTTTCAGATTTTTCAGCTGATCCATCCTTTGCCGGACCTATGCTCTCCTGATCATTCTGCTTTTTTTGAGATTCAATATAATTCCTGCAATCCTTATCCTTATTCAAAAGAACAAGGCTTGCAGCAAATGTGTCTCGCATAGTCCTATCCATTGGATTGATTATTGCTGCATCAAGTCCGGCCTGAAGTGCCATTGTCAAAAATGCAGAATTCAATAGTTTCCTGTTCGGCATCCTATGCGATATGTTTGATACACCCAAGACAGTCGAGACCCCTAATTTCTTTATTGCAACAACTGCTTTCAATGTCTCTACTGCATTCTTCTGTTCTGCACCAACAGTCGAGACCACACAATCTATCATTATATCCTCTATTGCAATACCTATCTTTGTTGCTTTTTCAATGATTTTTTTTGCAAGTGCCACTTTTTGTTCAGCAGTATCTGCAACACCATTCTCATCCAGGCATAATCCAATCACTGCTGCCCCGTATTTTTTGGCCAATGGCAGCACTGACTCAAGAGAATCTTTTTTTCCATTTACAGAATTGATCAATACTTTTCCATTGGCATTCCTAAGCGCTATTTCCAGTGCTTCATGGTTTGTTGTGTCAATGACCAGCGGACATTCAACAGTCTCCTGAACCTGGAGAATTGCGTTCTTTAGTATCTCTTTCTCATCGGTCCCTGGAACACCGACATTTATGTCAAGCAGATCAGCATACATCGACTGCTCGATTGCATCCCTTTTGACAATCGAATATCTCCCCTGCTTCAATTGGTCAGACAATTCTTTTCTGTTGGTCGGATTTATCCGCTCACCAATTATGACTGGCCTGTCCAGCTCAACTGTCTTAGTCCTGGATGATAGCATCGTGTATGTCCTGACCTCTCTTTTTACAGGTCTCATCCCATCGACCAGTTTCCATATCTCTTTTGTATGCTCAGGTGTTGTGCCGCAGCATGAACCTACCATTGATACACCCAGATCAGCAAAACTCTTCATGTATTTCGCAAATTCAGCCGGATTTGTCTCATATACTGTATCACCATCAACAAGCCTGGGTATGCCTCCATTTGGTTCCACTATCAAAGGAAGCTTTGATTTTTTTACCAGCTGCCTGACAATCGGCTCCACTTGATCAGGCCTTAGGCCGCAGTTCAGTCCAAATACATCAACCCCTAATAACTGACAGATGTTGAGTGCTGTCAAAGGGTCAGTCCCTGTAGCTGTCCTTAGATTTGGCTCATAAGTTATCTCCACGACTATCGGCTTGTCTGTAACTTCTTTTGCTGCAAAAAAAGCAGCTTTCAGATCTTTGACCTCATTGAATGTCTGCAGCATTATGATATCTGCATCTTTGCATGCCCCTATATGCTCCTTATACAATTCAAATGCCCTCCCAAAAGCCAGATTTCCGAGAGGCTCAATATACTGTCCTAAGGGAGAGATTGCTGCCAGAACATAAATATCCTTATCATATTCATTGGCCAATTTCCTTGCAATCCTTACAGCTGCCCTGTTAATCTCAATAGTCTTATCACCAAGCCCGAACATATCAAGCTTGTATCTGCTCGCTGCAAAAGTGAGTGCCTCAACAATATCAGCTCCTGCTTCAATATACTGCTTTTGGACAGAATTCACAAGCTCCGGCATCTTGAGATTGAGCTCGTAGATATGCATTGAATCAGGAAATTTTCCCTGAAAAAAAGTGCCCATCGCACCATTGACAACTAGAATTTTGTTTTTTAATGCAGTTAAAAAGTCCATTATTATTACCCCCATTGAACTTATTGATTCCTAAGATAATTGCACTCAATAAAAAGATTTCTGAAAACATTATTCTAAAGACAATAAATGTGAAAAGAGAAAAGAATAAATATTAATAAATCATTTGGATGATAAAGATGAAATCAAAATTGGCTGACCTGTTCTGCATATTATGCACATTATTATTGTTGGTGAGCTGCGATGGAGGAGGAAGTGACCCTACAATGGAAATCAATATTGATATTATTGATGAAACAACTGCATCATTGATCTGAATAAAATGGTTCCTGGTTACTATTTCTCTGACAGTTTTGAACGTGATGGAAATACAATCAATATCTATATAATGGGAATTGCACCAACCCCTGTCGGACAGATAATATTTGATGCTGTAGAGAAGAAATATGAGTTTGAGCCCAGCACAGTAGTTCTATCATATGGCTATAAAATATACTACACTCCAGATGAGATCTACTGTTCAAATCCATCATTTCCTGAACAAAAAAGTTTTTGGTATGGCGGATTACCTGATATGAAACCTGGAGACTATGCATATTACATAGAACCTCCTGGAGAAGGTAGCCTGTTCCAGACTGAATTCACACATATTGTCATCTATAATAATGATGGACCAAAATGTATAATAGACCTAAAGGAGATCAATCCAAGCTTTCATGGTGATTCCTATAAATTTGGCAAAGGTACAGGTGCGATATCTGCAACGAAAAACACATGGATCAAAATCAATGAAAAAGATTTCCTGAGATACAAAGCAATATTTGGTATTTTTTTCACACTTAACAATCCCGAGGTAATATCTCCTGCATATCCAACGGGTTATTTAGGGATATTAATGTATGATGTTACTTCAAATACATATTCATTTGAAAGTCCGCATGATGATCTAGAGACAACTCAAGGAAATCAAGGTAGATATGATCGATATGGTATCCAATGCTCAACAGAAATCCCAACAGAAAATCCCGGATTTCAGACAGGAAACAAGATAATTGATAATACAGTCCTATTGTCATAGAAGGCAATTTTTTCTCCACTACTTTTTTAAATTCTCGTCACATCTTCCTGTTGAGGGGGTTAATGTATAAATGAAAGACATTATTGTTCTTGATGATGCGCTTATAACAAAGATTGCTGCAGGCGAAGTGATCGAAAGGCCTGCAAGTGTTGTAAAAGAATTGCTTGAAAATTCTATGGATGCAGGAGCTGACAAAATATTCATCACCTTAAAAGAAGGTGGAATCTCATACATAAAGATTGAAGACAATGGCACAGGGATGGATGAAACCAATGCCAAAAAAGCCATCCTTAGGCACTCTACAAGCAAGATCGCCAGCCAGGAAGACCTTTTCAGTATTGCTACACTTGGGTTTCGTGGAGAGGCTCTTGCCAGCATCGCTTCAGTCTCTGAATGCATATTGACAACAAAACAAGAAGACTCTTCTTCCGGAATACAGCTTCTCTACAGAGGAGGAAAGCTCACTGAAGAAAAAAAGATAGGCTGCCCTAAAGGCACTATCATTGAAGTGAAAAATCTGTTTTTCAATACACCAGCAAGAAAAAAATACCTGAAATCAATGCAGATCGAACTTAGGGAAATCGTTGATATTGTGCAAAGATATGCTATAGTGCATCCTGAGATCCATTTCAAGCTCGTACATAATGATAATGAAGTATTGAATTCACCGGCAACAACAGACAGCCTGTCAAATATCAGCTATATATATGGAAGGAACCTTGCAAAAGAATTGATACCCATAAATTATTCAGATGGTGTTGTTGAAGTGCTTGGATTCATCTCAAAACCGCAAGTGAATAAAGCAACAAAAGGATATCAGTCATTCTACGTGAACAGGCGATATATAAAAAGCAAATTGATCTCTGATGCACTGAATAATGCATACCATACATTGATGTTCATAAATAAATATCCTGTTGCTGTGCTTGATATGACAATCGACCCAAAAAAGATTGATGTCAATGTCCATCCACAGAAAAAAGAGATACGGTTCTCAAGAGAAAAAGAGATATATGGATCAGTTTTTGAAGCTGTCAGGAAAGCGCTCCTGGAGAGTGATCTTATAAGTGATGCACAAATAAAGGATAAATCAATTTCACAGTACAAATTGATCCAGGAAGAAAGGCTTGGTGCAAAACTGAAAGAACCAAATACTCCTTATCCACTGCAAACCTCACAACAATCTGTATTTAGTGAGAAGACTATGATCAATCAAGAGGAATTTGAATTCAAAAAATTACCAAATATGGCAATGCACGGCATAGTGAACAAGACATACATCATTGCTGAGACAAAAGAAGAGCTTTTGATTATTGACCAGCATGCACTTGCAGAACGGAATCTCTATGAAAAATTCAAAGCAGAATTTTTTGATAAAAGGATCAGTATACAGCAGTTGTTGAGCCCAATACTTTTTGAGGTTGATCCTAAAACAAGGATAACACTCAAAAAAAATATTGAAGCCTTAAAAGAGCTGGGATTCATTGCAGAGGAATTTGGTGATAAGGAATTCATACTCAGAGCAACACCAGAGATACTTGGAAAAAAATTTGACAAAAATGCATTCCTTGACATTGTCTCAGAGCTTGATTCAATCGAGAGGTCAAAAAAAGTTGATGAAGTGAAGGAAGATGTCATAATGCGGATGGCATGCCGGGCTGCTGTCAAGGCAGGTGATGAATTGACAATAAGCCAGGTCAGGGAATATTTGGGTGAATTGGATAAAAAAGATATCTCCTACACCTGCCCGCATGGCAGACCTATCTTCATCAGGTTCACATTCAAAGAATTGGAAAAGATGTTCAAGAGAACAGGATAGAAAGATTTAAAAGAATTGGAAGAATTAGTTATGATATGAAAGTGAAAATCCTTGTGGTTGTTTTGATTCTCAGTCTATTTGTTGTCGGATGCGGTGGAGCTGGTGAGTCATCAGCTGAAGCTGCATCACCGGCAGACGTTGTTCCAGATGATATACCTGATGATATTCTTGTATGGATGGATAGATTACGGCTTGATATTGAATTTGACCGGACTCCGACATATGATTATCAAAATGGTATCCTGACAATAACACATCCAATGAAAATCTCTGATCAACTAAAAAGTTCTGCGGAAACAATTCAATGTTCAATACCTGTAGATTCCTTCATAAGGGATGAAGATCTGGATAATATTGTATTAAGCGTTGAAAGTGGAAGTAAAGAGCATCTTGATCTTACAATGTACTATGTATACCCTGAATCTGGATCAACTACTACGTATCTTGGAAAAATTCATTACAAAATGCATGAAGATGAATTTGTATATGAAGATGCAGAATTATATAAGGAGAAATTGGGCATTGATGCCAAGGCAAACCGAAAGATCTTCGGATATTATTTTGAACCATCAACCGAAATGCAAGACTTGTGTTACCCTAGGCGCGAATTTCTTGCCGGACAGACAATAAAAATTGGGTTTACAAATACTGTATTGACAACAGGCTGGTTTACCTATGATTTTGATAGCACATTTGAAATAATCCCCTGCGGAGATATACCATCAATTCTCTGGTATGATTTCACTCCTGATTATAGTCAATTGATTGGTGGTTGCAATGATTTTGTTCCTCCTCTTGAAGCAGTGGATACAGCAACACCTGACCCTATTCCTGAAAATCAGTTGTGTAGTAAATATACTGGAGGATTGCCTCAATGCTGGGCAGTACCATCACCTGAAAGTCCTTGCGGAGATTCCTTTTGTTGTATATCTGACTCTGTTTTGAATTCAATCAAGGACAAAGCTGAAATTTCTGTTTCTGATCTAAAATGCTTGTGTAAAAATCAGGAGACAAAATTGCCTGGTGAACAATGCTCATCCAATGTGGGTGTTGCACCTTCAGGCCTATTGCCAGCCTGAATCACAAAAATAATCTTCAATCTCTTCATCAATATCTTTTTAATTCAGACCTATTTTCATTATACTCCATGAGAAAGCCTATTGTCGAGATCCTATTAAAGAATAAAAATAAGATTATCCTTGTCAGAATCCTCTCGCGTTTTGACGCTGTGATAAAAAAATATCCTCAATTCGGCATATGGACATACCTATTGAACTCAACAGACGGCATATATGTGTTTGATCCCGGTCCCAGATTCTATGGACTGACAACTGCTGCAAGAAAGAATCAAAAAAAGACTGGCAATGCAGATATTATAATGATGGTTGCAGATGATCTTTTTCCTGATAAGTCAATCAAAGAGATCTGGATCTCACATTATCATTATGACCACAGCGAGGCTGGACCAGAATTGCAGGAGTTCGTGAAAGACAAGTCCGAAAAGACTCCTCCCATCAGAGCACATGCAAATGACTATGGCAAAAAGAAACTGATGAAGATCTTCAATGACAGCCTGGAAATCACTTTCAAAAAAGCAGGCTACAAAGAGTGGAAAATTGGGGTGCCTATCAAAGACAATGAACCGGTAGGTGACACTGGCTTTAAATGTGTCCATGCACCCGGACACACCTCAGGGAATATCGCTCTTGTGAATGATGATGAAAAAATTGCCATAACAGGGTGGTGGGTGCTAGAGGATTATGGGAAAGTGGCAGAATTCCTGCAGACATGCTTTATTGACGAAGACAAAAAACATCTGAAAAGCACAATCAAGAAATTCAGGGGAAAAGACTATAAATTCTATTTCTATCATCCCTTGTTCAAGTTGAATCATAAAAAACAAAAAAAATGACCGGTTGATTGCAGCAACCATACGAGAATGACTACTATTTTGAATGATAAAAATTTCTAAAAATATCATCCCAATCCCATTTTCTGTCAGTGATTCCTTCAATCATACAAGGAGTTTTTTTCTCCTTGTAAATATCAATGAAATTATTGTATGCTTGAAAGAGA
>JAHIYL010000140.1 GCA_018815145.1 Nanobdellota archaeon
AGCGAGAAATATTCAACAAGGAAGAAATAAAAAAACTCAGCTATATGTTGAGTGAATTTCACAGCATAAAAAAAAATATTGAAGAGCAACTCAAACTGATTGAAAAGCTATTGAATTATAAAAAAAACATTATATACCGACTCAAATTAATAAAATTTGATCCAAAAAACGAAACAATGAATCTTAAAGCTCTTATTGGCAAAGAGATTGCAGAAGACTATAATTCAATCAGAATCATATCTGAATTCAAAGTGCTTGAGGAGTATGATGAAGTATCAAAAATAAATCTTTTTGAAAAAGAAGAGATTGAAATGACAAAAAATCTAAAGTTGCTTCTTAACCAATTCAATATCCCAAAGCTTGATTTTCCTTCAGGAAATTTTGTTACATACAGAACTTCAATCCAGGAATCTCTAAAAATATTAAAGGACAATGCATTATCTCCTTTTACCATACAGGATAAATCTCATGCAATTGCAAATGGAATCCGAATGCAAGTCAATTATTCAGTGTCAGATATAAACAAAGTCAATGAAAATAGTAATGGTGAAATTATTTTTCTATCCCCAATCGAAAATATTATGTCCAGCCTTTGTTTCAATCTTGAAGGAAGATCAATAAAGATGTATATGTATTCAGATGAGAAAAAAAAAGAGGATTTTGAAATTAAATCTGAAAAATTTCAACTTCTGCAGAAAAACATGAATGACCATCTGAAGGAATGGATAGAAGAAGCCAAGAAACTTGACAATAATTTTGTCAATTCCTGGTCTGAACAAAGTGAAATTCTGATAAAAAAGCAATTTACAAAAAGATGGATTACAGATTCTTTTCCGGATTTTTATGCCAGATATGGTCTTGATTTCATAACAATAATCGTATTGATGAAAAATTTTGAGTCAAGAACAATTGAACATAAGACAACATCAATCAGCAGAGAATCCATAATTGATGATATCTCAAAATTAAGCATGGAAGAACTGACAAAAGAGATTGAAAAAGCAAATCAATTCTGTGCTGATTCAATGAAGGACCTAAAAGGCTTCATGGAAAAAACACATCTTCCTTTAGAAAGATGCATCTGTCTCCTGCCAAAACAGCATGTTCTGTATTTTGAAAAATATTTTTTGACACTTCCGACCAGACCAAATGCTTTTTATTATTCCTCGCAGCCATTGAAAGCTGCTGAATATACACTGAGCAGATGCAGAAAAAATAATAGTTTTTCAGAAATGCCTGGCACAAGATGCATTCGTATATTTGACGAAAAAACCAACATGTCTCTAGAGAATATGTAATCAATTTATTGTTGTACCTATCATTTCACAAATTCTTCTTTCCACTGTACTTTAACAATGATTGCCTCAGCTGCATCATCATAGAATTTACTTATTGTGAACCTTATCTTTGCTGATTTCTTGTCTCCAAGTACCTTTTGTATCTGAGAAAACAAATTCTTTTCTTCTTCAAAACTCAATGTCTGCATTGTGACATTATTGCTGCATGTGTTAGGCTCCTTATCCAGTATCTCACAGTACCTGGGTTCTCCTTCAATCATGATGCAGAGATTGTTCCCAATGCCCTCCTCTTCAAATTTCACATCACTGATAGTGATATTTTTTACGACTCTTGGAAATACAAATTCTTCGATTTCCTGTCTTTCAGTTCCTATAGAACACACATTCAGGATTGAAGATTTCAACATGGAAAAGCTCTCGTGCGCCTGATTCAATTCATTATTATGTATCCATCTTGAAAGAAGAGTGTAGCCTGAGACAAATATCAGGCCCCCTATAATCAGGCCTGCAATTACCCACATCCACACCTCAACAGATTCAATACCTTTTTTGTTTCTTCTGATCATTTGATGATTACCTGGAAATTTGAATAATCAAATTCAATGATTGCCTTGTCAGAATTTGTGAATTCTGTGCAATCTGCCTTAGGCTCGAGTTTGGCTTTGTCCTTATACCCTATATTATCTATCATATCAGGTGTGCATTCCAATGTGCATCCCTCACATTTGACTGTATAGCAGAGGCTGCCTCTATTCTCTGATTTTTGCGATCTCTCAAAACATATCTTTGCCTGCTTGACTATCTCATTGAAAAACCTTGTACTGTCAGCTCCCTGCACTATTATTGTCTCTTTATCAAGTACAAGCTCTTCATTACAGTCTCCGGTAAGCTTGCACATGAATTTGTTTGAAGATAGAGACCATTTTGAAAGCATTCCTACAATCACAAATACCGCTATAAGAGATACAAAAATAATAAAAATATAGTTCAGCGGAAGATTAGCATTTTTTTTTAGTGTTTTTTTCATATTAAATCAATCCAAAACTTTTATCCAGATTTGCAAATTCCTTATAATAAGGATATATTATCAAATATGCAACATAGATTATTATCGCGATCAGGATGAAATAAATCACATAACTCATTATTCCCCAAGCGCTCTTTTTTTTTGGAAGCTCTTTTTCTTTGGGAGGTGTCTCCTGTACTGTTTCTGTTTTTTTATACCCTTCTTTTTCATTTATCCTGTCAAAATCAACAAGATTTTTCTCCTTTTGCAGAGTTTGGGAAATTGGCTGGCCAGTTTCCTGTGGCACTTGGGAAGATGAAGTTGACTGAGAATTTGCATTGGCAGGTGTTGGCTGCTCATTAGATTGCTGACTCACAGCAGCATCGCCTATCACTGGTTCAGGTCTAATATTGGCATTAGTCATTGCCTCGGTCTTCATGATTGAATTTATCCTTTCCTCATCAAGCGGAGCAAGGTTTCCAAAAGCATCAACTGAATAAATTCTGCTCTGCTCAGTACTATAAGTCACAGCCTCTTTCAGACTTTCATATTGTTTCCTGTCGTTTCCTGTAATCACAAAATATACCATATTAGCCTACAACCACTTTTTTTTGGACAGAATCATATTCAATCAATATATTGTAAGTGTTATAAATATCTTGTGTAAAAATTATCTGGTCATCCTCACCACAGGAATAATCCAGATTACCAATCACATTACAGAAATTCCTTTCAATAAGCAGATCAGTTATACCTTTTTCTGTTATTGGATAATTGAATTCATATTTATTATTAACAATAAACTCCTCACAAACCATATCGTTCTCATCATCGCCGAAATTTGATCTTCGCCAGCACTCAAGTATTCTTTCTAAAATATCTTCTTCAAGATCATAATATCCAAATTCCAAATCAATCGACGGAAGCGAAATTGCCCCTGGTTTGCCTGCAATGAATTCAATGGTCAAGTGGCAATTTTTTTCAGATGGTGTACAGGTTTCAAGTGCTGTGTTCAAAATATCAGAAATATCAACCATTATAGATGGATCATCATAATGAATATCAGGAATTGCCATCTGAAATCCATTCACAGAAATCTTTTGCAGCAATGGATTGTCATAATATTTTAGCCTCACCTTATCAAATATGACTGTCCCTTCATCACTTACAACTGAGATTGTACACGGCCCACCAATGCATGTGTTTCTTACAGCATCAAAGAACTCCGGAGTATCTATAATCTGCTGAGAGTTTGTATCATCAAGCTGTCCGGGAAAAGTCCAAATTGGTGACGGATTCAGTTCTTTATTGATGTACACCTCTATATTATTGGGATAGGGTGTGGTAAGTATTTCAAGGAGTGAATTATATATAGTATCTCTGTTGTCAAAAGGCAAGGGATTAAGGTTCAATGTTGTGGTTGCCCTTATAAGGGCTGTCATCCAGCCTTTGACATCCAGACATTGTCCTGTACATGGTGTTCCGCCAACACCATAGCCTTCTGAATTTCCTTCCTCATCTCCTTCAATTGGAAGTATATAATGCCAATTTGGCCATGGCTGGGTACATAAGTCTATTGCCTGTTGGATAGAAGGATTTTCAGTTCCTGTATATTGAGGTCCGTTCCTCCAGTCTTCTTTAAAAAAAACAGTAGGTCCCCCTCCAGTCGGATCTGAATCACTGATTGGAATGATGATACGCTTAATATCATTCCCATCGCGCCAATCATGGTTTCCAGGCTTTGCAATCCAGGAAACACCTACTGCCCAGGACTCCTCATAATCATCATATGGATTATAGCATCCATTCCCTCCGCATATGTAATAGCTGCCCAGTTGAGGAAGCACCATCATGGTTGAAAGATCAGCAGCCGTAAGTTTCCTGTCAACACAATCTCCTTCTGCACCCCCTGCACCAAGTGAATATATAGTCCTGTTAGCATCAAGGCCAAGCTTAATCAATTTCCTGTCAATATCATTAAGGCTGTCGCAAAGTGCTGACCATTCATTTGTCATGCTTGAAGAGGTATCAATGACAAAAATTATATCCGCTTTTGTAGGTGAAGAAGCTCCGGTCACTTCAATCTTTGTGCCAATCAGATATGAATTCTCAGGAAGTTCCATGAATTTCAATCCTGGTGGAGGATTATCCTGCCTTTCAGGAGGAACAACAAGCAGCTCTTTTGCCTTGCCGGATTCAAATCTGGAAAGTGATATCTCTTCCAGGGAAATATTAAGAAAAGCATTCAATATCTTTGCATTTTTCGGAATGTCCATATCAATCCTATTGACCATGTTGGTCGCATTGAAGAGTAATACTTCTTTTTTCAATCCATAAAAATGTTCTTTTGCCGTGGTCCTGTAATTTAGTGTTTCGGTCGAGAGAGAAAGATATTCCTCACAAAAAGGATCATTTCTTTTTGTCTCATCATATATTGATCTGCAGTAAATCTTTTTTCCATAATCTGAATTATTCGCGATAAAGACAAAAATTAGCAGTATTCCGGCTATTGTTATCACTACAGAAAATATTAAAAATATTGAAATATCTGCTTTTTTGTTTTTCATCTCATCAGACAAATTATCCTTGTCCGGGAGGATTGCCGACGTTTACTGTACCACCGCCGCCGCTTGGAGGTTTTACTGTTCCGCCGCCTTTGTTATGTACAGCAAAGCCATTGGCAAAAAAAGTGTGGGCGCTGTCCACCTGCAGGTTGTATGCTTTAGTAGGCGAGTCTATTTTTTCTATCAGATTGATTGTCATTGGTATCAGACTATTACCTTCATGCAGATAGACTGTATCACCAGCCCTTAGATTCTGAGTTTCCAAAAATATACCATTACCTATGTAGAATGGATGCTCAGCTGTTACATCTACATTACCTCCATCAGTCTCTAAGTGATAATAGTAGTCACGTTGGACTGTATAGATCTCTGAGACTTCTGACAATGTGACCTTTTCATCACTGAAAGCAAAGACTTCAGCCCCTATGGATAGCTCTTCTATCGGTTTTCTGCCTGTTGGAGTATCAATTACAGTACCTGCAAGAAAGCATCCGCCTCCGCAGCTGGGGCAATTATCATCGCAGGAATTACCGGGTTTTGGTTCCATCCTCTCTTCAAAATACTGATGAATTCTAATTTTAAAAGGAAGTGTTCTAGATTCCACCAAAATATCAATTGGTTTCCTATATTTGCTGTCATCACAAGTCACTTCTGCAATAAGACTCCACGTATATTTGGTTCCGACACCAAAGCATTCTGTAACAGGTATCGGTATACCTGGATTACCATTGTATTCTCCTCCGGCATAGGCTATCTTATCAGGCCCTATGCAGGGAGGCTTCATTTGCTCATAGCCTACTGAACCCGGAAGAGGACAGAAAGGATCATCGCATGCCCCTGAATTGCAGTCCTCAACCGTATTATAGTAATTGCAGCCCTTGCTTTCACAAGCCGGTGCGCAAGGACCACAAACATTACTTTCTTTTGCATCGTCGCAACTGTCCTCGGACATGTCGTGTTCGCTCTTGACACTGTCCTGACCGCAGGCAATAACATAGGAGCATTTCATATAATTGCATTTATCGCAATCCGGATCCGGGTCATCACAATCCTGTTTGCAGAAATTGTCCTGTTCACATGTCCCGTCAGTTACTTCTGCTGCACAGTCAGGATCAGGTATTGTGCATCCGCTTATGCAGATGTCATCTTCATCAAAAGAATCCTGCAGACGCTCCACTTCTTCATTAAAAATTATGATCGCTTCCTGGATATTGATCGGCTTGTACTGGCATTGTTGATCTCCTGAAACACCATACATCTTCTGTTCGCTGCAGGCCCGAAAAGACACCTGATTCTCAATTACCCATTCTCTCATCTTCCTGTATATCAGCCAGAATCTCCAGTACCCTACATCAACATTGAAATTAGGGTCCTGATAACTGACAGTAGAACCATCCACTGGTGAATATTTTATCTGGCCGTTCAGTCCATTGGCTGTGATTTGAAACGCTTCATCATATGTTCCGGCCATCACTCCTGCTTCATCCACACCAATCAATACTGAAGTGATTATGTCTTCAATAGATGTATCTGTTTTCACAATCTCTATTCCTATACCTGAAACTTCTTTTCCGTCAATATACTCAAGATAATCATTGATAATTGTCTTGACCTCCTCACCCATCTCTTCTTTGACCTCATCAACAGTCGGCACATTCGGAAGGGAATAGCTCATCCAATAGCCGTTCTCAATGTCCATGAGACCTTCTTTTCCAAGATTATAGGTACCAAGGATACCTGAATTCTCAAGAGACTCATATATTGCGTTTGCAGTATCCTGAGCATACTGATCTGTCAGATCAAATCCTAGGTCAATACCTGCATCCTGTGCTGCATTATTGATGAGAAATATTGCGATGACTATCGCTATCAGAAATGATGTTATAAAAACTGATCCTTTTTTTGTCATGTGGCTCACCTTTGTATTTTTTATTATTGCATTATTAAATATTATATTCAAGTTATTAAAATTATCTTGCCTGTCGAAATCTCCTGGCTGCATGGTAAAGGAAATACCAGATCATAGGAAATGAATTCCTCATTTTGAAATTGTGTACATTTTGAAGGTGCTGTATCCGGAGGTCCAATAAAATCATCAGAAGTTATGCATGCTTTTTCTCCAATTTCAAGCTTCCATTGACCTTTCCGGAATATGCTGTCGAGATTCTTCCGGATAGTTGCAATCAGGTCGATAGTCCCTATTGTTGGGCCATAAAATGGTTCAGTATTATCATAGCACACATATGTTCCCATGAGCTCATTTATTGATATTCCTTTTTCAGTAATATATGGAAATTTTGTGATGCTGGTTGTCAAAAAAACATTTTTGCCCTTTGTCATCAGACCTTGTGTATCATAAATATTGTCCCTGCTCTGCTTTACTCTGGAAAAAAGCAATATTATGACAAGTACAATGACCATAAGGACTACTGACAGAAATTCTGATCCTTGTGCTTTCTTCATATTATTACCTTTACATGATTATCCATATATTGTATATATAATAATTTTTTCCCTTTTTCAATTTCAAAATCCTCAACTTTGCATGAAAAATATGCTGTGAAACAGTCCTCATTGACACAAAATCCATTATCCGAATTTGTGTATGATACCTTTCTGAAAGTATCAAACTGGAAGATAGTGGTCTCCTCTGAAATGCATGCATTTTTGATGGTCCCATACAATTTTGGAATAGTCCCGAAATATGATACCAATGAAACTGTCCCCGGATGTATTATCCCTCCTTCATATCTTATCACAACCGGCTGTGAACTTTTTACCTTCACTAAATTGACCAAATTTGAATCAGATAAAAAATTTGTCTGGTCCGGGTCAACACCGACTCTCCACGTGCTTCTTGTTTCCATATCCAGTACATCAACATAGAATATAAAATCATAATTTTCCATACACCACATATCCTTATTATTTCTTGAAAGGTTCATGAGTTTTTTTGCATCAAGGACACCATGGAGCGAAGCATAATTGTTTGAAGTAACAGAATTCCCGACACTGACACAATTGGAATTTCCTAAGAATTTCTGGAAAAATGTCATATGGATATCATAATTCGAGAACTGTTCTTCAGATTTTGATGCATCAATCCTTGACTTGAAGAGAATAAAAAAAATAAAGAATACAAACAATACTACAAATACTGCAAATAGAGATTTGGTTGTCAGTGACACACCTCTCTTATTTTTCAAAATAATTCCTGAATTTTTCTTCATTTTTTAAATCATCCACTATTTCTGACTCTGTCTTGTGAGACCATCCCTTATCCTCATTTTTTTTAATGTTTGAAAATTTATTGATATTCTCAATATCATACATCCTTTTTTCATGCTCAATCTGCTGATGAGCTAAAGATTTAAACACAAATATAAGAAAAACAACTATTGCAGCAGCTGATATTATGGCCAATATATATCCAATTTTGTTAGAAGGTCTTTCATCGCTCTCATTGTTTTTTTTAGGGTCATACTCTTGGCAATCCTGATCATTCCCATGGCAATCAGGATCACAGACATCATCATTTTGACCATCACAATAATTGTCACGTCCACCTGATTTACAGTCTCTGGAACAGGAATAAAATGTTTCGTAGGGTTCACAAATTCCATTACCACAGGCATTATCGAGTGCTCTGATCTTTGGTTCAATTGCAATAATTGTGAATATCAAAATCATCAGCATTTTAAAAGCTTTTATTTTTTTCATCCTATGCAAATCCCTGATTAAACCACAAAGGACAGTCAATATCAAATTTGTTGCAATCCAGATCGCATACACCATTGGCAAAATTTCCAATAAAATCAGGAGCATCGCCGATACAATCCAAATCACAATATTCGTCCTCTACCATATGTGTATCCGGATCGCAGATTTTGTCACCGCTTTCCAGACAATCAATATCATAAATACCTCCATTCTTAACAGAATTATAACAATCTGGATCACAATAATTATCAGCATCAATACTATTTATCACTCCATCCATATTAACATCAATACAATAGCTGATGCATACATCTTTAACATATTCCCAATAGCATGCACTATCACATCTTGTGGTCATATCTGAATTTGCAATGCAACCAGGATCACATATCCTGTCAGACAAGTCACAATGAATATGTTCTGTCAGATATATGTTCCTTCCTTTATTGATCACATTTATCACTCCTGATGTTGTGAATGTGTTTGGAATTATGTTGTAGTTTGATACGATCAGTGTTTCTTTGATCAGTATGTCTTTTTTTGGAAAATACACTGAAAGCTGGTTATTTTCTATTGTTAATGTATATTCCTCAGAATCTTTGAAGGTCAGATTAAAAAAAGAATCCACAGGAAAAATTGTTGACTTTTCGACTATATCTTTTATTGTATCATAAAAAACCTGGTATTCATCCTTGTGAATTTCTGATGCTTCCCAGAAAAAAATTCGTTTCAATGCAGTCATTGCAATAAAGCCTACAATCAAAAGCCCAATTATCATTACATAATTGATTACAGTAGCCCCTCTTTTTCGCATGAGAATTGTAGAGTCCAAATAATATATAAATTTGATGGTATTATCATA
>JAHIYL010000141.1 GCA_018815145.1 Nanobdellota archaeon
AGATACAGGAGGATATTTATGATCGGAGAATAATCTTTTTCAGCAAGTTCCTTTATTGTGATATCCGGCCTGGTGATAAGAGCGATGGTGACAGCTATGATTATGCCTAGCAAAAACCATTTATGATGGATATTCTTTGTCTTATGTATCAATATAATGCACCCAGGATGAGCCCAAGAGCTATTGCAAAACCGAAACACAGTAAATTTCTTGCCAATGCAAACTTAAGTCCCATGAATTTTATCTCTACTGGGATAGAAAAGGTATGCACCATGATGATGCTGGTGAGAAAGCCAACGATTATCCCGGGGTCGACTCCACTGTCAAGGAGCTGTCCACCGATAGGGAAAGCGATAAAATGGGGAAGATGGATTATTGCGCCTAACAAGGCACCGATGACCACACCGGCTGTGCCTGAGACTGAAGTGATGGAGTCCCTTATGAACTGTTCTGAAAAAAGTCCCTGAAGCGAGATTATGAGGACCACTGCAATGATAAGCAGGGGACCGATTTGCCTGATTGACTTGACACCCAGACTGATTGCCTCTTTAGCCTTTGTCCTGTTTTTTCTGTAGTACAGAATAAAAATTAGTACAGCAAGTGAATTGACAATGATGGGTCCGATCAGTTCCATGAATCTATCATAGGGAATCCCGAGAATAAAAACTTTTCTTTAAGTGTGAATATATCTATTGCCATCTGCCGGAAATCCTATTTTTGCAGTAGCTGCATCTTCCGGATTCGATATGTTTTTCAAGTATGGTGAAGTCTGACCTCTTGATTATCTGTTTTTTGCATTCAGGACAGGATGTATTTTCATGCGCACCCGGATGCACATTGCCAAGATATATATGATACAGGCCGCTAGCCCTACCTATATCATATGCTTTTTCAAGGGTTTCAATAGGAGTCACAGGATTTTCAGTCATCTTATAGTCAGGATGAAATCTCGAGATATGCCATGGGATGTCTGTACTGATCCCTGCAATGAAGTCGGCTATCTGTCTTATCTCATCATCAGAATCATTCTCATCTGGTATGAGAAGTGTTGTCACTTCAAGCCAAATACCAAGCTCATGGTACAGCTTTATTGCGTCTTGTACAGGTTTAAGGCTTCCACCACACGTCTTATTGTAGAACTTGTCAGAGAATGATTTTAAGTCAATGTTAGCAGCATCAAGATAAGGAGCTATCTTTCTAAGCGGTTCAGGATTGATGAATCCATTTGTCACAAAGACATTCTTCATCCCTTTTTCATGCGCAAGTTTTGCGGTCTCATATGCCAGTTCATAGAATATTGTCGGTTCAGAATAAGTGTATGAGATAATCTCTGAATCATTTTTTACGGCCAGCTCAACAATTCTTTCAGGCGGTACATTTTCACCTTTGATCATGTTTGTCTCTGGTTTCGGAGCCTGAGAAGTATAAGAGTTCTGGCAGAAAGAACATGAGAAATTACACCCTTGCGCTGCAATCGACAGTGTCTTTTTTCCGGGAAAAAAATGATAGAGCGGTTTTTTTTCAATAAGGTCGATGGCAAGAGCACTGAGCTTATCATAGTTCAGGGAAAATAGGATACCATCAATATTTTGCCTCACCCCGCAAAGGCCCTTCTTATTTGGTTTCAGGATGCAGTTATGCGGGCATAATTGGCATTGGACAGATTCATATTCAAGTTTTTTGTAGAATTGTGCCTGTTTCATTTTATTATTTTATAAGAGGCCATAAATACCATATCCACATTAGAATGAATAGAATAATCACCATCAGGCAACAAACCTGGGTTTTGGTAATTTTTTTTTTTTTTGATTGTGTGACTTTGGATTTGATTTTGTATTCCTTTACTTCATTTTGCTTGATTTTTGGAAAAAATGAGCCAGAGTATCCGCAGTCGCTGCATTCATATTTATTCTGGAATGTACCCATGCCAATGCTTCCTGCTGACATATCTGAGTGTATATTTTGACTTTTACATTTAGGGCATATTTGAACCCATTTTTCTTTTTTCATTATATTTTACCTCTACTAAATATTATAATTGTCCATTAGTGTTCAATCTCGAATTCCCTGAATCTTCCGGTATATTCTTTCCATGATATCTTTATATCCACAACATCTGAGCTTGGTGAGCCTTCCCAGACCCATTCCAGCAGAGCTTTCAACGCTTCTTTTGTTCCTTCAGCAATGATCTCTACATCACAGGTATCAAGATTCTTGACCCATCCGGTCAGCCCCATATCAGTAGCTCTTTTTCTGGTGTAATGCCTAAAAAAGACACCCTGTACACGTCCTTTGACAATGAGATTGAGGCAGGTCATTTCCATGGATGATGTTATGTCTTCAAATTTTAAAAAACTTGTGATTCCGCTACCAGAAAAATATTAATAGGCAAAGTACTTAAATAAATTCAATGGTGTATCCAGTATTCCAAAAGACGTGATTATTATGACAATGTTCTTTTTAAATTTGTTCTGAAAAAATTTGAAGCTGTCCGTGTCCAGAAGACCGGCAAATTCATTGCTGATGCTTCTTCACTGGATAGGGCTGCTGAGATAATCAAAAAGGGAAATAATATCCT
>JAHIYL010000142.1 GCA_018815145.1 Nanobdellota archaeon
CATTTAGGGCCCGTAACTGGAACAGCGGTGCAGTTGACGCAACCAGCACAACAGATCCAGCACAAGGCGTGTGGTATCATGTTGTTCATACATGGGATTCAGCAAACGGAATCAGGATTTTTGTTAATGGTGTAAATGAATACAGTACAGCCATGCCAACATACACAGCAAGCGGAGCAAGTAATTATTTGCACTTGGCATTTGATCCCAGCGGCTGTTCAGGAAATGTTGGATGGTTCGATGGTTCTATTGATGAACTAAGGATATCTAATGTATCAAGAAGTGATGATTGGATCAACCAGAGCTACCAATTGATAGTCAATCAGGATCAGTTTATCAACACAGGAGATGAACAACTGAACCTCAAAGGAGCAATCTCTGCAAATGATGGAGATACACCTTTCTATACCATAGACTCAAATCCTGTAAATTCCACTTACGTGTCCTGTCTTGGTGATCTGGATGCAGGAGATGGATGTAATACAACATGGGCAATCAATGCAACAGGCAATATAGATACATTATGGGAGTTTTTTGCAATGTATGATCCTCTGGAATATAGTGCATACTATGCAGGTCAATCAACCAGTACAATAAATATTAGGATTGTCGAAAATAACCCTCCTACAGTTGCTGAAGTTTTGCTTCTTCCTGCATTGCCACCAGATTATGTTGACCTTAACTGCAGTTTTGTGGTTACAGATTCTGAGTATGGCAACAACCTGTCAGTAAATATCACTTGGTACAGGGATGATGCTGTTTTTGAATCCAACTATATTTCTGTAATCAAAGATATGGAAAACAATGATATTATGGTATCTTTAAACACTTCAGTGAATGAGGAATGGTTCTGTTCAATTACGCCCTTTGATGAATTTGGAGCAGGAGCAACAGTAAATTCTACTGTCAGAACAATATACGACAATGCACCACCTGAATTGAACAGTGTACAGTGTGAGGTTGGAGGAAGCTGGATTGATTGTTCAAATCTGATTTTCAAGAGCAATTTTACCGCTATCAGAGTCAACTGTACTGATGATTTCACAATTGAAAATGTAACTTTTAGCTTCTTTAATGAACAGGATAATAATACTTATTTCAGTGGGATTCATAATTTTAGCATGACTGATTACTTTACCCTTGATATTGATGATATCTATTTGCTTGATTCAGGTGATTTTTATCTTAATGTAACGTGCTATGACAATTCAAGCTTGTCAGATACATCAGATCTTGAGCTGTTTTTACCATGGGGTAATTTGACTGCTTCCTTGGTTGAGCCGGCTAGTGATACCAATGTTCAAGTGAATGAATTTTTTGAATTTACTGCAAGTGTCGCTTGCAATGGAGGAGAATGCGGAGATGCCAATGCAACACTTGATCCACCAACTGACTACTGGAATTCTGACTGGGGCTATAGGAAAGCATTCAACATCACGGAAACCTCAGGTTCAAGTCTTACTGATTTTCAGGTAAACCTAAGTATAAATACTACAGGATTGATTGCTGAAGGGAAAATGAATTCTGATTGCAGTGATATTCGTTTTGCTGATACATCAAAAATCAAGTTGGATTATTATATTGAATCCGACTGCAATACAAGTGCAACCGTTGTATGGGTAAAGACAGATCTTACTGCAAGCAGTACCAGGAAAATCTATATGTATTATAATAATCCTTCTGCTTCATCAGAGAGTAGCGGAGATAATGTTTTTGAATTTTTTGATGATTTTTTAGGAAGTGCAATCAATACCACAAAATGGAATGTTGTTGATGGGAGTGGATGGACTGTTGGTTCAGGAAATCTTTCAGGAACTATTACAACAGGCAGATTACAATCAGCAACACAGTATTCAGCCCCTATAGTGCTTGAAACAGAGACAATAGCTGTGACAAGAGCTGCCAATGGTGAGCAGACAGCAGGTTTCTGGACATCAACATCAGATGGATTCGGGATTTTGGAGCATGCCGGTGGAACACCTACGCGGTATTGGTACAGTGATGACGGAGGGTGGACAGGTGCATATGATTTTGACACTCTGGCCAACTGGCACTACATAAAAATATCAGCTGGCAGTTCAAGCAATGTAAATCTTATTGTCAGGGATCTGACAGATGGCTCAACAAATACGCACAGTGATACAAATACAATATCTAATGAAAGGATCACTCTTGGCAGGAGATATGACAATGGTAATAGCGGGCAGGCATATCAACAGTATTGGGACTACATGAGGGTAAGAAAATATGCATCAGCAGATCCAATCATGGAGGCGGCCGGACCAGAGGAAATAGGGAACAAAGGAACGGTCTCGACCATTCCCGGCACTGTACCTTTCTACACAACTGATGACAATCCACAATATAAGGCATATCAATCATGCCTCAGTAATCTCACTGATGGTAAATCATGTCAGGCAACATGGCAAGTGAATGCTACAGGAGAGATAGGAACAACATGGGATTTTTTTGTAATATTTAACACAACTCAATATCCTGCATATGTTGGTTCAGATGTGACAGATACTGTACAGATTACAATTGTTGATGCTGCATATGTTCCTCCACAGGTAACTTTGTTATCTCCTGACACAGACTACGCAACAAAATATGATTCAGTCAACTTCACATGCGAGGCGACAGACAATATAGCTCTAAAGAATTTGAGCCTGTACCTTGGCAAGAGCAGCCTGATATACAACGACTCCATCAATTATTCTGGCAGCGCAATAAATGTCACA
>JAHIYL010000143.1 GCA_018815145.1 Nanobdellota archaeon
CACCTGATTTAATCTCCCCTAAAAAATATATTGCTCCTTTGTTAGGTACTTGGAAAGAATCAGTAGGAGCATGGTATTATTCCCAGGTTGTTTTAGGTTATGATCCAATTGACAAAACTCCAATTGACTCAATTGAGACCCGAAAGACTGCTTACAACGAATTGGTGAAATTATTCCTTGGATTTGATCCAATTTCGTTGAATAAGGTTGATCATCCTGTTCAAATTGAGGAATTCAGAAAATCAATAAATAATAAAACACATGGGATTGGTTTTTTCAATACATTTTTAGCAAATAAAGAATTGCCTAGACAATATATAGATTTTTTTAAGCATGATTATTTGCCACTGGTTTCACACATACCTTCCAAGTATATCCACCATCCTGATATAACAAATCATCTCTCAAAAACATATAGCAATTTAACTGGAGGAGGAACTTCATTTGGAGACACCTAACCCTGTATTTTCTCAATGACCATCATCTTGATTATCTTCTCGCTCCTTTCTTTTTCAGACAGGAAGCTCTTTATCATTTTTTTGTTACGCTCCTCTTCAGGCAGCAGGATGTTTTTTACTGCAAAAAGCTTCCTTCTTACCTGCCGAATCTCTTTTTCGAGCCTTTTTTCTGCCTCAATATATTTTGAGAGGTCTATGATATTCTCCATCAGTTTTCCTGAAGCATCAGAAAGATCATCAATCTCAAAACTGCTAATAGAGAGAGGATAGGTATGTTCCTTCACTTTCATGATCTTAGGAAACCTATATTTGACACCGGCAATCATCTCTTCTACCAGGTCTATCTGCATAGTAGGAGCAGAAAAATGAGATACCCGTTTAAGCCCGGACAAGCCGTATTTTCTCATCACCTCATCGGATTTCTCAATGACCTGGTCCTTGAATTTCTTGACATTGTCTCTTTTTGCTGACACTATTTCCTTGAGCCTTGTCTTCTCATTGGATAGAAGCTTTGCACGTTCATCAAGAAGCTGCATGAATTGATTCAGAGTCTTAAGCTCCTCTTCCACTCTGACTAATTCAGTCTTGCTTGGCCTTACAAAGTACTCCATATTATTCTGCCTCAGAATCAGTTGCTTTATCGATAAAGGGTCTGAATTCATCAGGTATTTTTGCGTCTTCAAAATCAGGCAGTAATTTTGCCAGATTCCATGCAATCCTTAGTGTTCTCTCCATGGATCTTTTTATGGTCTGGTTCAGGAATTTTCTTTCAAATCCATCTCCAAAGTTCAGATAATCCCTGTCAGCCTGAGATAGCGATTCTATTCCTGAGATCAGCTTAAGTTTCTTTGCCTTGAGATATCTTGCGTAAGAACTATATAAGAGATTTCCGATAAATGAAAAATCTTTCCTGACAATGCCTTCTGTCCCATGGTGCATAAGCCTTGAGAGTGAAGGAATGATATCCACCGGAGGAAATATTCCTTCTTTTTCCAGTGCCCTGGATAGCAGGATCTGTCCTTCTGTGATATATCCTGTGAGATCCGGGACAGGATGAGTTATGTCTCCGTTTGGCATCGTAAGTACAGGCATGAGTGTCAGTGACCCATCCATGCCCTTGATGATTCCGCATCTTTCAAATAATGAAGCAAGATCAGTGTAGAGATAAGGTGGATACCCTTGTCTTCCGGGAAATTCTCCTCTTGCTGAAGAGATCTCCCGCAATGCATCTGCATAATTGGTCATATCATACAGGATGGTCAGTACTTTCTTATTCTTCTCAAATGCAAAATATTCAGAACATGTCAGAGCAATCCTTGGAAGGATGATCCTTTCAACAACCGGGTCGATTGCAGAATTAAGGAATACTGCAGCATGATTCAGGACCCCGGTATCTTCAATTATATGATTGATATATTCCAATTCATCATGTGAAAGGCCAATACCTCCGAATACAATCATGATGTCATGGCTGGAAATGTTTTTTAGGATATCACCTATGAGGCGAAGATGTGAAAGCCCGGAACCGGTAAATATGGGCAGTTTCTGTCCATAGATCAATGTATTCAGAAGATCGATTGAACTGATTCCAGTTTCAATCATGCCTCTTGGCACCTGACGTTTTGATGGCCGGATTATATTTCCTTCAATATTTTTTTCTTTGCCATATATCAATGGTCCGGAATCAATGGGATTGCCCAGGCCATCCATTATCCTTCCTCTGAGGTCTTTTGATACCCTGAATTTGAAAAGCTCCCCGGAAAAACCAACACTGATATCATCTTTTTTAATTCCTTCGAGAGTGCTGAATGACTGGAGGACTGCAGCATCTTTTGAAGTCTCAAGTACCTGGGCAGTAATTTTTTTCCCTCTGCAGTCCAAAGAGACCATCTCGCCAAGCATTGGAGAAAAATCTCCTCTGACAATGACAATAGGTCCTTTGATCTCATCAACTGAATAGTATTCTATCATCTCAATTATCCCTGCCTGCAAAGACCATTTCTTTGCCGAGGCTCTCCAATTTTTTCAGGTAATTTTTATTTGAAAAAGATTTTAGGCCCAAAAACTGAGAAAAAATGTTCCTATTGACGATTTCTTCAATTTGCATTCCTTTTGAAACAGCGTTTTTTCCTCTGTCATGATATAATAATAATAACTTTGCCAATCCTATTATCTCTTCAGGATCCCTGCTTTTGTCCTTATCATCAAATCCGCTTTGCTTCAGAAAG
>JAHIYL010000144.1 GCA_018815145.1 Nanobdellota archaeon
CACATATACTTCTCAACAAACTCATCAATCTCAACTATCCTAACCTTTTCAAACAATTTCTTTTTCAGAAAATGCCGATTCTCTGTTATCAGGAATTTTGCATTTATATGTTCACAGAATGCACCAATCAATATATCCCCTTTTTTTAATCCCTTGTCTCTGTACTTATAGTAAAGAGAGATAGGCAATTTGTTGTGAAACAGTACAAAATTATTTTTTAGTAATAGAGTATAGAAATCTTTTTTCAATTTTTCATCAAGATTTCTTAAGACTTCCATGACAATGGTTTCATTGATGTGAATAATAATATCATGATCTGAAATAATTTTGTTCAATGCATTATTATTTTTGTGTAAGAAAAAGATATACTCATTGCTATCTAGGACAATGTTCACTTTTATAATACCTCGAACCATTCCTTGTATTTATTGTCCCATAATTCATCTCTTGTTTTTCTGATGTTTTTAATTAGTTCATCTCTATGTAAATCTGGAGCTCCATGATCCGAGAAGATCTCTTTTACAAACCATTTGTCCAATACTTTCTTTTTTTCAATCAATGGTCTATCCATCAAGAGTTCATTCTTCAGGCTCTCTCTTACAAGTTCTGAAAAACTTGAATAGAGTCCTTCATCTATCAATTGCTTAGTTTTTTCAACCAATTTCTTTGGAAGAGTAATATTTATTCTCTGGATTTCTGTCATAGTGTGTATTGAATACACATTAGTTTATAAAATTAGCCATTGGAACTATTTTTAACTTCTTTGTAGTTGTAAAAAAACATTTATATAATAATTAATATGGCTTTTTAAGCCTAATGGCTAAAATTGGCATAAGTATTTCAGTTGACGAAAAGACTTTCATGACAAGAATTCAATTAATGCTTTTTTAGTCAAAATTTTAAAAATCTTCAGAGAATACTAAACATGCTGCTAGTGCATAATTTATCCTAAGGCAGCCTGCTCTTCACTTCCTCCCTGTCTTAATATAATCAACCTGTTTTCTGCTTAATTTAATATTCTTAGCATTCTTTATCTGTGAATCTATCAGTACCTTCTGTTGTTTTGACCAGTCTTTATCATCATGCTCTCTTACATACATGGCCCATTTCTCTACATTTTCCATACGATAGTCCTTTTTTTTCATAGATCTTCCAAAAATAGTCTTTTGAAATTTGCAATTTTTTCAAGATCAATTTCCTGAAAGACAATCTCTAGATGCCTTGCATCCTCTTGGTCTTTTTGAGATTTTGCTATATATCTTTTGTATGCAATCTGTTCTTCAATTCCGGAAAACATCAGTATGTATTTTTCATTTAGATTGATTACCAAAGGCTTGTTCAGTACAATTTTTTGACTAAGTTTTAATGCAAATTTCACTTCAAGCCTGAGAAGAGGAAAGTCTTTTTTCCAGATATTAATCGGGACAGCTTTACTCAGATATTCATAATATAGTCTTTCTGGATCTTCTTCTGTAAATTCATAGCCTTTTATGATTATGTCTGCATATAATTTTTTAAAATTTTCAAATGTTATTTTTTCGAGAAACAAATCAATATCTTCTGTTGCTCTTGCTCTTCCAAAAAAAATCGAAACATAGCCACTGATTATGCAATACTTACCAATTCTTTCTATTGTATCAATCAAATCAAGCACAAACATATCAAGTTCAGTCAATTCCTTATTGATTGAAACCTGTCTATTATTGATCTTAAAATTTGTCATGAGAAATAGTAATTCCTTTTAATTTAAAAATCCTGTGCGGGAATGTCCAGTCCAGTGATTGTATTGAGATGTCTAAGGCAGCCAGCTCTTAGGATTCTTCATCTTCTCAGGAAGATAATTTGAGATCACAAAATTAAGTCCATGCGTGGCGAGTGCCTGCTGTTCAGCCCTCTTCTTCATCTGGGCCATCTCTATCAGTGCTTTCTGCCATTCTTTGTGGCTCTGGACAAAAGGATCATTCTTCACACCATCCTTTATCCTCTTGATGTCAACATCTTTGAGTGGATGAGTCGGCAATTTATAGTCAATGATGTCTCTTGTAGTGATTCCGATGAATTTGACCTGCGGCACACAGAAGAACTGATTGATGTGTGCTGCATTACCTGACCCAACTTTAAGTGTCCTGTAGATATTCAAAAATCCGTATGGGTCGCCGTCAGTGAATGCAAAGACAGGGATATTCTTTTCATCTGCAAGCCTTCTTATGAATCTTCTGACTGATCTTGTAGGGACTCCTCCCATGCTGACAAGGATGCAGTTGGCATTTTTCCAGTAGCCATGCTTGACCAATCTTTGGAACATACCGGCAGTCTCGATTGCCAGTATGAATTTCGCATCTGTCTCAAACTTCAGATGCTCCACAGAGATAGGGATTGAATAGGCGCCGCTGCCAAATTTTGTGCAATCTATAGTGATTTCTTTTTTTGTATTTGGATCAATATCAATAACTTTTAGTTTTCCGGCGATGTCACCGCCTTTTTCTTCAGGTATGAATCCAAGCTGCTCCCTATTGACCATCATCATGGCTTCAATATCATCCATCACAGTATCTGACTCAGGCTGTTCTTTGAACCTTGCATCCCCCCAGTTCTTTGACACATAGTACATCTCCCTTTTTGTGGCCATGTCATCGGTCTCAACAAGTTCTTTTGAGACTGCAGCCATCCTTAGTGTCTGGGCAAAAGTCTTTACAGTGGATGCTGAGAGAGTCCTGATCTTCTCCTTGTTTGCTATCTGGAAATAGCCTGTCTTAATATCATATGTGACATTGGATAGGGATCTGATAGGAAGCGTAAGCTGAGGCTGCTTTTTCTCGAGAATCTTCTGATATATGCCGTCAGCCATATTCTTGATCTTTACAATGATGTTCTCTTCGCTTTTATTCATCTTCAAATTCATCCTCAGCATCTTCATTGTCATGATTATCATCATCAGGATTCTCAAATCCGAAATCTTCGCCATTCAATTCTTCATCATTCTCAATCTCATTCTGGATATCAGGCAGGTTCATTGACCTTGTTGTCTCAAGCACTTCTTTGAGATAGTCTTCAAGCCTTGTCTTTTGGTTGTCATCAAGAGCAAGTATTTCCTGCAGTGCAATGGATACATGAGGCAGGTACTTTGAGATATAGTCAATCTTTTTAAGCTCTTTTTTCAGCCTCTGCTTTTTTGCGAGGTATTTTCCAAGGTCCCTTCCGATCTCCTGCAGTGCAAGCTTTATCTCTTTGATTATTTCAGGATAATGCGCAACAGCCTCTTTGGCTTCGCTTGTGAAAGGAACCCACACAGATGCCATATGGATGAGGACAACACAGGGTCCTATCGGCATAGAATTCTTTGACTGTTTCAATCCATAGCTTCTCCAGTTGGTCTTTATTATGGAATTTGTGACAGCGCATGCTCCCTGCTGATACAATAGAGGCACTCTGTTTGCATATCTCATTATATTTATTGAATTGTCTGCCTGAAGATTGCCGCCGTATGCAATAGCAGCCTCGATTATGAAAGGATTGCCGCGATACACAGAAGGAGGCCTTGTAGTTGAGGTGAAAAATTCAGCTCTTACCTCTTTTTGAAGCCCTTTGAGTATCAGGTCTTTTCCGATCGGAGCGATGCAGTCGCTTGATGGATTCATGATCTTGGTCTCCTGGATTGCATGGATAAGCTTTTCAGCATTCTCTCTGGTCAGTTTTTTTGGTTTTGTATTTGGCAGGATTGCTGCATTTTCACAGATCTGTTTTGCTGTCCCGTTTCCCACTCTTGAGAATTCACCAGTCAAAAATGCCTGCAGAGTCCGGAATTCTGAATTTGTGAGCATCTTCATCAGGATTCCCAATTCTACTCCATGCGGATGGGGTTTTATTGCTTTTGTCTCCTGAGGCTTTTCTTCAGTTGCTCTTGGAAAAATTATCTGTTCAGCTTTTGGATTGGTATAGATTATTGTTGTGTGCGGATTTATGATTGCTGTCTCTTTTATATATTCATCCACAGACTGAGAGCCTTTGATATAGCTTGCCTCAAGCTCTATCTCTATTCTGGTCCCATGCTCTTTGTTCCATTCTACTTCTTCCTGCCTGAGTATCTGCGGCTTATTTTTTGTTGTATCCAGCTTAAGTTCAGTATATATTGCAGGATAATTTGGTCCGATCCTGGTCCTGATCTTCGCTGGCCTGCCTGTGGTCAATTGTCCATACATCACACTTGCTGAGATGCCGATTCCCTGCTGGCCTCTGGACTGCTTCAACGTATGAAATTTACTGCCATAGAGAAGGCGTGCAAAAATGTTCGGTATCTGCTTTCTCACAATTCCAGGCCCATTGTCTTCAACTATTATCCTGAACCTGTCATTTCCAAAATCAATTATATCTATGGAGAGTTCAGGTAGCATACCTGCTTCCTCGCATGCATCAAGTGAATTGTCCACTGCTTCCTTTACAGTGGTCAGCAATGCTTTTCTTTTGTTGTCAAAGCCCAGAAGATGCCTGTTCTTCTCAAAGAATTCTGCAACAGAGATTGCCCTTTGTTTTTTTGCAAGTTCAACAGCGATCGGTTGTTTTTTTGCAGGATTTTTGGTTTCTTCCGGATGATTCTCTTCCACGATTTCCACATCATCTGCGATATCGTCTTCAGATACAAGAATTTCCTGGTTGTCAGGTTCATCATTTTTCATGAAAGAATCAAGGCCCATGCTTTTTTCCATATAGCTATCAAAAAATTAATGATTTATAAATCTTGTTTTGTCACAGAAGGGGAGCACCAATGCAAAAAATATCCCTTTTTGGTTCATAAAACAGAGTTACTGGCTTACAGTCCGGTATTATCCAAAACTTTTTAATAAAATAAGTACTTCCATAGACAATGCATGTATACAGATATTTATTACGCGCTCCACGCGGAGTTCACGCACTTTGTGTCTTCGGGAGTTTTGGGATTATTGGTGTACTCATCGACATTGACCATATTTTCGTACTTCTACAAAAAAAGATACCCATTACTGCCGAAAATCTCCTCACTTACTCCGGAAGACCGTTACATCTACCTCTTCTCGTTCTCATCGGGTGCGTTTGCCTCTTTAGCCTTGCACATATATATAGATTTCATCGTTGATCATTTCAACTGGATAGTGCTGAGGCACTGATTAAAAAAAGTCTCCAAACTCAATCATAATATCGTTTTCCCGGCTTTGCACAAATTATCGGAAATTGCACAAAAAAGGTTGGATTGCACAAAAAAGGTTGACATTACAAATAAAATTGATTTTGAATTTGGACCTTTGATTCAGAATCTTAAAATAACTAAAGAATTTTGGGAAATGAAAGAAAGACCAACTAAGCTAAAAATTAAAATCAATTTGGATAAAAAAATTAGCAAGAATATGGAATTGCTTGATATTTCGATAGAAAAAATAATCCTTTTAAGAGAAAAAGCCCAAGGAATCGGCGATATCTCCTTATATTATTTCCCAGGGTATAAGTCGTTTCAGTGAGGATATTGACAAATTTATTACTTTATGGGTTTAATACCCCGCAGCTCTGCTGCGAATACAAACCATAAAGGAATAACTGAAATTTGAAATTCGATTTAAATTCCCGTAATACCCCAGAGCTCTGCTCTGA
>JAHIYL010000145.1 GCA_018815145.1 Nanobdellota archaeon
CAATCAGTTGTCAAGGTAAAGAATATCTTTTTCCTGGAAAAATTTGCAATCACAGAAGCGATGTGGGAACTGGAAGTAAAAGATTTCCCTGCGATTGTGACAATGGATGCACATGGAGATAGTGTACATGATGACGTTCTAAATAAATCAAACAAAGAGTATGAAAAACTAATGCAATAATTTTTCCATAATATTATGCTGTGATGATTTGGCCAGACGAACCGCAGGTGAGTAGCATTTTTCCGAAAAAATGCGTCTGTGCCATTTCCATCATCACAGCAGAAAATATAGTCTAAAAAATCTAATTCTCAAATTTTCTTCCTCACAAACCAATAATTAAATAAATCCTGCAAGTTTTTCCTTTCTCATCATGAACAAAATAATTAAAAAACAACAGCTCAACGCTACAAATATCTTATTGCAGATAAATGCAGAGGATATCGCAAAAAAGGCAAAACCCGGCCAGTTTGTAATGCTGCGGGTCAAAGAAGAGGGTGAAAGGATTCCTCTGACCATTGCTGATTTTGATGAAAACACAATAACAATAGTCCTGCAGGTTGTAGGAAAGAGTTCACAAGAGATAGCTGCCATGGATGAAGGAGATGAGATACTTGACCTTCTCGGCCCCTTGGGTACTCCATCAGAGATAGAGAACTATGGTACCGTTGTCATGGTTGGCGGAGGACTTGGTATTGCACCTTGCTACCCAATCGCAAAGGCAATGAAAAAGGCAGGGAACAAAGTGATTGCTGTCCTTGGAGCAAGAAACAAAGACCTATTTTTCTGGACAGAAGAATTTGGAACAGTATGTAAAGAAGTCCTGTTATGTACTGATGATGGAAGTGCCGGCATAAAAGGCCTTGTCACTGACGGATTGAAGATTATAATTGAAAAAGAGAAAGTTGACAGGGTTGTTGCAATAGGGCCTATGATCATGATGAAATTCGTCACACTTGCAGCAGGAGATATTCCTACTGTTGTCAGCCTGAACCCAATAATGGTAGATGGCATGGGCATGTGCGGCGGCTGCAGAGTAAATGTAGCAGGAAAAGTGAAGTTCGCCTGCGTTGATGGTCCGGAATTCATTGGACAGGATGTGGACTGGAACTCGTTAATGAACAGAGCCAAGGCTTATTCAGAGGAGGAGCACAAATGCCGATTGCCAAGAGAGTGATTATGCCTGAACAAGCACCGGACGAAAGAAACAAAAATTTCATGGAAGTGAATCAGGGGCTCACACCTGAACTTGCAAAACAAGAGGCAGACAGATGCCTGCAATGCAAAGTGCCGATGTGTGAGCAGGGCTGTCCTGTGAATGTACCTATCAAGGATTTCATCGGGCTACTGAAACAGGGAAAGGATCAGGAAGCAATAGAAAAAATCAAAGAAAAGAACTTCCTTCCGGGAATCTGCGGAAGAGTCTGCCCTCAGGAAACACAGTGTGAAGAGAAATGTGTACTCTCAAGAGCCGGACAACCTGTTGCAATCGGATATCTGGAAAGATATGCAGCAGACAATGAAAAAGAGAAACCGGTCCCAAAAATTAAGAAAAATGGCAAAAGAATCGCTGTTGTAGGAGGAGGGCCGGCCGGCCTGACTGTCGCAGCTGAACTCGGATTGAAAGGATACAATGTCACTGTATTTGAAGCTCTCCATAAGACCGGAGGCGTCCTAGTATACGGCATCCCTGAGTTCAGGCTGCCTAAAAAAATAGTGGAAAAAGAAGTGCGGTTCATCAAAGACCTAGGTGTTGAGATAAGACTGAATGCTCTTGTCGGCAGCCTTCATACAATTGATGAGCTGAAAAAAGAATTTGACGCAATATTCATCGGCACAGGCGCTGGTGTACCAAGGTTCATGCACATACCCGGAGAAGACCTCATAGGAGTCTATTCTGCCAATGAATTCCTGACAAGGGTCAATCTCATGAAAGCATATTCCCCTGGTTATGACACCCCTATAAAAAGAGGCCAAAATGTTGTGGTTGTCGGTGGCGGAAATGTTGCCATGGATGCGGCAAGAGTTGCAAAACGACTGGGAGGAGATGTCACAATCATGTACAGGAGGACTGAAAAAGAGCTTCCGGCAAGAGTTGAAGAAGTGCATCATGCAAAGGATGAAGGCATTGTGTTCAAATTCCTTGCAGCGCCTGTTGAATTGTATGGTGAGACCAAAGTGGAAAAGATAAAATTCATAAACATGAAACTTGGGGAGCCTGATTCATCGGGCAGGCAAAGACCGGTTCCCATCGAAGGCAGTGAAGAGGAGATGGAATGTGATGAAATAATAGTTGCCATCGGCCAGTCTCCAAATCCGATCCTTGAACGGACAACAAAGGAATTGAACTTCGGAAAATGGGGAGAGATTATTGTTGATGATACAGGCAGGACAAATATTGAGGGAGTCTATGCCGGCGGAGACATAATCTCAGGAGGAGCCACTGTCATCAGGGCTATGGGTGAAGGGAAGGTCGCTGCAAAGAGCATTGATGAGTATTTGAGTGGAAAAGAATAATTGTATTTATATTATTTGCTTTGCTGTACCATCAAAATGCACGACATCCCCTTGATAATCGGTTGTATTAACTGATACACCATAATCTGCAGTTGGCATCACACATGGTTGTTTTAAATCTTCTCTTCTAAAAGCTGTTATAATTTCCACTGCTTTTTCATCGGAAACCTCAAAACCAACTTTTAAATCTTTTTTCTCAGCTATGGCTCGCGATATTGCTGCCTGACCACCAACAGCAGTATTC
>JAHIYL010000146.1 GCA_018815145.1 Nanobdellota archaeon
AAAATGAAAAACTATTTAAATTGAAACATCTTTTATTTGTGTTTATGGATTTAAATAAAATTTTTTCTGATTCAAGATGGGAGATGATAAAAGAGCTTTCAAAAGGTGAAAAATCTCCTATTGAATTATCAAAAAAAATCAGGACATCACTGGCAAATGTAAGTATGCAGCTGAAACTTCTTGAAGCATTATCTATTGTTGAAAAAAAAAGGACGAATAGCAGAGGAGTTGGAAAGCCCAGGACTCTATACAGGTTAAAAAAAGAAGCAGCATACATGACTATTGTTGCTGAAAATAATTGTGCAAAAAAACTTGTCAAGATGGGTGCAATGGAAAAAATAATTTTTTCAGCATATCTTTTGAATGATCAGAAATTATCTCAAAATTTGCTGCGTTTTTTTTTTCTGAACGAAGATGAAGTGAACAGCTCATTTGGTTTTTCCTATTTAGGCACCAGGGATGGAACCATAAGATTATTGCTGCTTCATGAAGAAAAAGAGCTTTTGATAAGGAAGATTGGGAATGTTGAGATTTCAAACAAAGATGAAATAAAAAAAGTGATTGTATACATCTATAAAAAGGATGAATTTCATAAGCAGGTATTGGCAGGCAACAAAGAATTCACTATGATGGTTGATCAGGGATACATTCTGTATGATCCTGAAAATATCCTGAATGATCTTAGATATGGAAAAGAGTTGCACAAAATTGGGTCATGAAAAAATATGATGAATTTCAGAGCAAAATTCAAAACAAAAAATATTTATAGTAATGTTATGTATTACTATTTAATACTAAAGGGGTGAGCATTAAAATGGATAATGACGATTATGAACTTTTACCTCATGATGAGATTGAAAAATTGAAGAGGGAGATTGAGCATTTGAAGAGGTAACCGACTTCTTCTCCGGATAATCTGGTAAAATCTATGGATTCCCTTTCATACTCATTAAACTCACTTATGGGTATATTTAAGGAAGCAGCAAGTGACATGAAACTTGATGATCATGACACAATGATGATAGCAGATAAGGTGACACCGCTCTTGGAGAAGATTGACAAAGTGCTTGAACAGAATGAGAAAATTGCCAAAGGTATTGTTGCTATCGCTGACATGATCTCAGAGCAGCAGGCACACATCCCACAGCCTGAAAAAAGGATACAATCACAACCCAGGTATGCTCCTTCACCTCCTCCTTCATACTCACCTCCTCCAAGGCCAAGCCCCATGCCGCAGCAGGCACCGATGAGTTCTTATGGTCCTCAGGCACCTCATCCGCCTTCTTTTACAGATGCTGATGTGCATAGCAATCCTCTGCCCACAATGCCAAGCATGCCACAGGATGAGAAGAAAAAAAAAGGATTCAGTCTGAAGTTCTAAAATGATGGGTTCTCTGTTTTATCAAGAACTGGACAGGCACAAAGCAAAGAAATTCTTGAAATATGTAGTCATGACTTCTATGAAGCAGAAAAAGATTCAGACTCAGAGAAATAAAGATAATCTGAAACTTGAGAGTCTGGAATCTAAGATGCTTGGTTTTGAACAGAGAAATGTTGAGCTCAATAGAAGAATGATTGAACTTTCAAAAAGGATGCATGAAGTCCAGGAATTGAATTACAGGTCAAAAAAGATTATAATGGACCAGGAAAAAAAAAATCAGGCTGGAAGAGCAGACATACAAGACAAAAAAGGAAGAAAAATCCGAGGAACTTCTGGATATTGTCAACAAGGAAGAGGAGATTTCCGAGCAGATTGATGAACTAAGCACTAAGCTTGATGAAAAGAAAGAAAGGATAAAAGAACTGGAAGAAAAGATCAACAAAAGGGCAATAGAAGAAGTAATTAGAAATGAGATTCCGGCAAGAGAAGAAGATGTTCCTGTCAAAAAAAATCCTGATAGGATAAAAGAGCTGGAAAAAAAGATTAGGCTTAAGTTAGAAGGAGAAAAGACAGTTGAACTCAGGAAGAAGCTGGCAGCAGCAGAGTTGATTTATATGAAAGTCAAAGATACGAAAGGTACTTCTAAAAAAGATCTTGAAAAGGTCAGTCGCAAGATAACTAAAATCAAAG
>JAHIYL010000147.1 GCA_018815145.1 Nanobdellota archaeon
GTCATGGATCCTTCACTTGATGAAGAACAAATAGCAGATGCACGTCTTACTGTTGCAACAGATACAAATGGAGATATTCGAGCGATGCAGAAAGGACTGAACGGGAGTTTTACAAAAGAGGAAATACAAAAAGTTATAAAAGCCTCTGTGGATAACGGGCGAGAAATACGAACACAATTATATAAAAGTACAGGGAAATAAATATGACAAAAAAGTTAAGATAAAAGATTCTGATGACAAAAAAGGATTAGTAAAATTTGTCCGAGATGTCGCAGTAGATCATTTTGGTTGGCTTCCACCAAGTAAGGATATGGATGAAATCTATACAACAATTTTAGGAGCAATTGGATCTGATAAAGAAGTTAATAAAATTCTCGGAATTTTAACTGGTGAAAAGATAGATGATGAACTATACCAAAGTGTTATTGCACACCTTTTTGAAACTGCAGGCACTCTTACAAGAGGACAACTCCATTCAGGAATCCGAAGCAGATATCAACAGCTGGTGGATAGTAAAAAAATTGCACCCCATGAATATGGAGCTGCTTTAGCTGCTTACGCAGAACATGTCTCTAAGGGAGAGGTCCAAGTGGATGCAAAAGATATGACTCAACCTGATCAACAATATAATGCGGTTATGACAGCGAGCAATGATTATATTAGAAAACAACTTCAAATTAAAAGTTGGCAAACTCATAACTATGAAACTAAAAAGGCCAAATAATTATTTTCTTTTTTACCTTTACCCAATATACACTTTCATCACCCAGTCAATGAACGCCTGCGGGCTCTCTTCAAGGTGGCATTCTTCAAGTGAGTCAAAATAGCTCCTCTTCTTAGAAACAGGGAAAACCATCATCGGATAACCTGCCTTCCACAAAATATAGTTGAAAAGCAGCCTTGCCATACGTCCGTTTCCATCCATAAAAGGATGCATTGATACAAAATTCAGATGAAATATGCACGCAAGTTCAAATGGATGCATTTTGTTTTCATTGTACCATGTGATCAGCTCTTCGAACTCGAGCTCGAGAAGATCCTTATCAGTCGGCATATAGAAAGAGCCGTACAATTCAACATCATGGTCCCGCAGAAGCCCGGGATTCTTCACTATCTTTTTCATCACTGTCTTATGCAGGTCAAATATGAATTTTTTGTTGATATCTCCTCTATGTTTCATTACAAAGTCAAATGCCTGTCTTGAATTCTCTACTTCCTGTACAGATTTCCAGTTCTTTTTGACAAACCTATGAGACAGTATCTTCTCTGTGTCTGATAAGGTGAGCCTATTCTCTTCAATTGCATTTGTATTATAGGTGAATCTTACCAAAAAGTCAAAAAGAAATTTCTCTTTCTCTTTTTCCTTGAAACCCAGAAACCTTCTGTTGAATTCATCATGTATAAAGTCTAATCTCTTCACTTCAATAGGACTAAGGTATTCAGTCTCAGTAGGATTATCAGCTGCTTCTATCCTCTTTGGCAGGAGCTTCTTTATCTTCTCAAAAATATCCTCTTTTTTCTGCATCAAGAGAAATTATACTGCAAAATTTAAAAATCTTTTGCTCTATTAAGAAATTTGTTATCTAAGATAAGATTTTATTCAAGAAATCTTTTGGTGTTAACATCTTAATTTTTTTAAATTCAACTAAATTAAGAAGATGCTTGTCACCTGAACATATATAATTTACTTTAGCTTCACATGCACATTCCAGTATCATGTCGTCTTTTGGATCATCCTTTATTTCCCTAAATTTGATAATTGGATTCACTACTGAAGAATATTTCAACACCAATGCAACCTGCCTTTGTATCATCTCTTCAGGCTGTTCAAATTTATCTCTTAATATTCTTATTAATTCATTGAGAATCTCATTACTTGTAAAAGATTTAAATTTATTATCCAAGGTTAACTGCACAATGTTATAAGGATTACCTTTTTTCCATAATATAGATGAAATTAATACATTAGTATCAAGAACAGCTTTTATCAATTTTTTATCCTCTGCTTTCATGAATCAATTTAATTACATCTTCTTCACTTAGGATGCCTTTTTTCTTTGCCCATTTTGTTCCAAAATTAACAAGATCTTCAAATTCCTTTTTCACATCCGGAATGTCAATCTTTCTGAGCAATACAAAATCATTCATCCTAGTCACAATTACTGAGGTTCCATCATCCAGTCCAAGCTGGTGCCTGATATCAGAGGGTATCACTACCTGTCCTTTTGTTGATATTTTTGATATTGTTGTCATGTAAGAATGTAATACTTTCTTACTTATAAATTTTTCTGAAAAATATTCCTCTTTTCTCTATCCAAAGCTCACTAACTTCAAAGGTACTTCACTCCCGGTTATCTCAATTACATCATCCTTGAAGGTCATATGTTCTTTTCCGACGGAATCAGCAATCAACAATCCTGTATTGCTTGTAATCTTTACTTTAACGGCCTCGCTCCCTGATATTATTTTTTTTAGTATCTTTGGGGCAGGATACAGGCTCCTGTGATAAGGTTCTCTGACCAGGAGCTGCATTTCAGAAGATTCCAAAGGCATCTCTTCTCCTCCGGCTGATTTTAGCCAGCCATAGCTGCCTGCGGCAGTTCCTATCAATAGGCCTGAACTCCTCTGGAATTCAGATTCCCCGCTTACATCAAGTGTATAATTGAACAGGTCATATGCTTTGTCAGGACCGACATAGAACTCATTCAAAGCCCTGCAAAGGACCTCCTTCCCATTTATCTTTGCAACTAGCCGGCTTAGGTTAATTATACTATAATCGCCTTTTCTGATCCTTCCAATATCTCTTTCAAGATGAGGTATTGTTGTCCTGGCAAAGAATCCTTCCTTTTTTAGGGGAAGCGCATTCAGACCCAGCTGTGGAACAGACTGATTATAGTGCGATGTCCTAAGGAATGTGCCATCGCCCCCAATTGTCAGTATCAAAGAATATGAATCATTTGCTTTTTGTGAAATTTCTCTTCTGTCACACGATAAGAATTCTATTTTGTTCTTTCCCAGAATCTCTTCTGCTTTTTTTAGAGCAGCCGAACTTCTTTTTCCAAGATGTACAATGAGGATTTTTTTCAGCATCATTCTAATAAAAAAGTATAAAAAATGAAAAAGGCAGATTATGCTTTCTGCTCAGCGCCTACCTTTGGCCTTGAATCAGGGATAGGCCGCTTCACTGTGATGGGGATCACTCCTTCATTATACTCCATCTTAGCTATCTCGAGCGGACTGAAATTTATATCAGCGAGCTGTTTTTTTGTCAGCTTGATCTTAAACGGTGCCCCTGAAGCAATCTGAAGAGCACGGCTCCCAATCATCCTCGCCTTCTCATATTTGGTGTATTTGAATTCTTCTTTTCTTGTTTGAGCCATTTTGTTCTAACCTCAGAGTTTTTTCCTTATCTCACCGGATTTCTTTATAGCAAGATCAATCATTGCTGAAATCTCATCGATCTTAAACGGCACATCGCCTCCTTTCTGGAGCGCGCAGATATTTCCATCTTCTGTCGTTGTTATCGTTAGCCTTGCATCATAGACTGTCTCTTCTTCTGCTATCGGATCGACGAGCATATGCTTGCCTATCTTGTACACTGTTATTGGGATAGGCATCTTGGCAAGCTTCAGCTTATTGTCTGTAAGATTCTTATAATCTATTGATCCATCTTTGTTCAATGTCGGGAATCTTGCATTCTGCAGAGCGATAAGAGCTCCTATCCCGGCTGCGTCCAATAGATTGCCTGCATCATTGATAGTACAGATATCGATTGCAAACATCCACACCTTTTCTCCTTCTTTAATGCAAAGTTTCTTCATATCGATGATCTTGGATTCTCTTATTCCTCTGTCAACAACCCTTGCAAGTTCAATAGCCTGGATCTTTGGCGGGCCTGACTCAAAATCAGGTGATGACAATGGCAGAAGTTCTGCATTCACAGATATTGTACCTTCACCCGGCTTATCAGGATAAGGCTGTGCAACCTCGAATTTGACTCCGACAATGACTTCTGTCTCGCCAATTTTTACTCTTGCACTTCCCTCAGCACTCTTTATTGGATTCACTTCAACAGAAATCTCTCTTAATTCATCCAGTCTTCTTCCGTCATACCTTGTCCCGCTGTTCAAATAATTCAGGACATGGAGCTTTAATTCTCTATTCATTTCTCAACACCTTTTTTCTGATATTTTGCTCTGAGTGCATCCTTCTGCAACTTGCTTATCTTATCAATAGCAGCTTTTGCTGAAGCCAATGCTTCAAGCAAGGTTTTCTTATCAATTATCCCGTCCATCTGCAGCAGAGTGAACTCTTCAGTGCTTGGAACCATCGCAACAGGTATATCTGAGACCTCTGCATCGTATGCCTCTTCTTCATAGTCAAGATCAATTACTATCTGGTCATCAACTTTGCCGACTGCAACTGCAGCAACAAGATCTTTCATTATGATGCCTGCATCTGCAAGAGCCATTGAAGCAGCTGTTATTCCGGCACATCTTGAACCGGCATCAGTCGATGAAAGTTCAATAAACACATCTACAACTGTATTTGGGAAATCATCAAGATTCACTACAGGAATAAGTGCCTTCTCTGTCACCATAGATATCTCCTTGCTTCTTCTTGAAGGACCGGGCCTTACCCTGTTTCCGCTGCCTGAGAAAGGCATCATATTGTAATTGCATCTTAGGACACCTTTTGTCGGGTCAGCCAGGAATTTCGGATATAGATGCCTCGGACCATACACTGCTGCATATGCCTCAGTCTTTCCTATCTTGAAATACGCTGAACCATCAGCTCTTGGAATCACTCCTACTTTGGCTTCCATCTTTCGAAGCTCATCAAATTTTCTATTATCAGTTCTTTTCTTGTATGACATGATTAACACCTTTATTTTTTCTCGGAATTTATGAATTCCTTCATTTTTTCTGTAAGTCCTGAGATATGGCTTTCTGCAACAATCTTATTTATTGATCTGACTGCCAATAGCTCATCCTTTGCTTCGCCTTTGATCCAGATAATTCCGTTCTGCCCGACAATAATGTTGCAGTTTGTCTCCTGTTTGATCATTGTGACCATTGAACCCATCTTACCTATTATCCTTGGGACCTTGTTTGGGTCGACAGTAAGTATCCTTCCGCCATTAATTTTCTTCAGCCCCGGACCTTTCATTGTGAGGTCAATCAGGTTCTGGCTTGTGACATTGAATATCTTTGTGACAATATAATCTCCAATGTTGAAATATTTTGTCAGGTCTGCCCCTCTGGGAATGAAGTCGCTTGATCCATCTTTCATTGAGAGCATCGCTGAATATGCTGAATTTGTCCCTACATTCCAGCCGGAAAAGTTGACATCAGACACCATGCCGATGATGACATCTCCTTTTTTTGGAAGATATCTTCCTGAAAGAGGCAGCAGTTTTATCACTTTTCCTTCAATCTTTATCACACCTACCCTGTCGGATAGGATATTATCGCTGTTCCTGTATGTACCAAAACTTGGCAGAAAATCCATGCCTGTTGCCAGTACATCTCCCGGGACAACAATATCTTTGTCCTTTACAAATATTTTTGATTCTGTCATTTAATTTTCACCTATATCTAATTAATATCTATTCTTCACCAATTATCTTGGATTCGACTTCTCCGTGCGTCAGCTTGTTCAAAGCATCAAAAAAGTCGTTCTGAAGGCCGGCAGGTATTTCAACAGTGGCTACCCAGGAACCGTCGGTCTGCCAGTTATTGAACTTGATCTTCCCGAATTTTTCTACAGTAGCATATGACTTTGCTGCATAGGTTGGTCCAATCTTCACCTGTATCTCTTTTGTTGCAAACTTGATAGGCAGAATCGATCTGAGCTTATCAACTATTGTCTCTATCTGTGAATTTGCATCCTTCACCTCATCGATACGCACTTTTGCCTCATCAAAAGCAGCTTCGATCCTGACCCGCGGGTGAGGCAGCTTTGTCCTGGGGTCGATTGCGTTCCTTGCAATCATTTCGATAATTTTGTTTCTCTTATCAGCTCTTATCTTGTCCCTGTATTCCTGAGTGAACTGTACATCTCCTTCGTGCAGCATCAATTCAGCTATCTTCAATGTGTCTGATGTGTTGAAGATGCCCTGCAGTATACTTTCAGAAGCTACTTCCCCTCTTTTTGCATCAAAGAACAATTCCTCAGATCTCAGCACTTCTCTGACATCAGAGATCTTCTTGTTTTTGTACTCTAACATCCTGTCAGGGTCGATTATCACTTCAAATGTCTGACCCCCTTTCTTGATCCTGACGAGGTTGAACTTAACAGCCTCTTGATCAAATATTTTTGTCGGTCTCATTTTCCTTTGCCTTACCTACTTTTTTTTAAGCACTTCAAGCAGCTTGCTTTTAGTGACTCTCGTGAATTTTGGGTTGTCTGATTTCACATACGCAGCGTCAATCCTATCGATACTGAAGTTTGAATCAAGTGTCTTTTTCAGAGCATCGACACCCAGCTTCAGGCACTCATCTATTGTCAAGCCTTCTTTATATTGCTTATACAGTATCTCTTCGATCTCAGGTTCACCCTCACCAATCACAGATGCCTTGTACTGGAAATATATTCCTGTCGGATCAGTCTCAAACAGCATAGGGACTCCGCTGGTATCCACTCCTGCGATGAGCAGTGACACTCCGAATGGCCTGAGCCCGCCGCTCTGTGTGCATATCTGCTTAAGGTCTGCAATGTCTCTTACCACTGAAATCATATCTATCGGTGTATCATAGGTGACATGGTTCTGCTGAGCCTTCAGTTGTGCTCTGGTGATAAGAACTCTTGCATCGCTCAGTATCCCTGATGCAGTTGCCATCATATGGTCGTCTATTTCCCATATCTTTTCCACTGAATCGGAAACTATCAGCTTGTCGACAATCCTTTTGTCAGTCACTACCAGTACCCCATCCTTGCACGTGAATCCGATTGCTGTGGATCCCTGTTTTACTGTCTTTTTTGCATATTCGACCTGAAGCAGTCTTCCGTCAGGAGAAAACATTGTAATTGCTCTGTCATATCCCATAACTTGGTGCGGCATTGGTTGCATTTTTCATTCACCTCGTGTGTATTCCTTTTTTGTATTATTTCAATGTAGCTGATGAAAAATGTAACTTGAGAGATTTATCGACCCTAGTTGCATTTTTCATTCACCTCGTGTCTATTTGTGTTTCATTTAATATTATTTTAGAGTATTTTTTTAGACCATATACTTTTTTTGTGCCTGCTTCAGGATACCTGATACACCCACAGTCCTCACAATTACCTTTTTGCCGTCAATCTCTTTTATCAAAGCCATTGCCATCCTGAACTTATCCACAAAGAGATTATTGACCTTTGCAATGCCTCTTTTTTTACCTTCATCATATCTCTTTTTTATGATTGAAAGGCCGGCCTGGCCTGCTCCCAATGTACCTATGAGACGCAATAAAGAATCCTGTATTGCTGAAAAAAGCTTTTCCTTATCAAAATCTGATTTTGATATGACCTCAAATACGACATACCGCTTCTTTTCCTTTAATGTAGGCAAAAGTGGCTTATTTTTTATCATGATTTTTCCTGTCACCACAATAGTTTTACGGAGAAATAAACTGTCTCTTCCATCCTTTTTTCTCTCCCGATAGAAAAGAAGTGAATATTTGTTTATAAAGATTGTGCTATCTTATGACGCCAGGCTGTCCAAGATGGTGTCGCAGAATTTCATGCTCTTGATCAGTTTTTTTGATTGCTCCGGATTTTCATGCACTTTTCTTTTTATCAGCTTATATTCTGCCTGCGACATCCTGATTCCAACACCATATTTCTTTTCAAGAAGCTTGACATATTTGCTTCCCTTTGCAGTAGATATTACGAGATCCTTGAGCATGTCAATGTTACGCTGGTTCTTTTCATTGGTGATCCTGTTTATCTTGCTGACTGCAATCTGTGCATACCCTATCGAATCACAGAGTGCCTTCTTGAATATATTTTCATTGATGTATTTTTTTCGTATCACTTCATATTCGCTCTTTTCAAATTTGCCTTTCAAAAGCTTGAGTGTCAGTTCCCTAAGTTTCTTGTTCTTAATGCCGTAATTTATGACCCAGGTGATATATCCGTTTGCAAGATCAGCATATACATCTGTCTTTTCCTTTTCCCTTGTTGGAATCTTGGTGTCTACAATGTCCAGGGAAAAATCCTGAATATCATTGATTATCATATTGCTCAGGCCGTAATATTTTCCGTATCCCATCATTGCTGACAGAGTCTTTGCATCCTTTTTTTCGCTGAGAATGAATGCAATTTTTGCAAGATTTTCTATCATTACTGAATTCAGTCCATACGTGCGTTCATAATAGAATATCTTATGCTTGTTCTTTTTTATGAGTTCATATTCCTTAAAGGCTTTTTCAATTATGCCTATCTCAATCCCTGATTGATTGTAATCATAATTTTTTTTTATTTTTGCATATATTTTTTTGTTTTCCTGCCCATAGCTTTCCACTGAATCAATAATAGTATCCAGAACCAGCCCCATATAGCATCTCTTATCCGTATCCCTGAATATCTCTTCAATCTCCTTTCCATATTCATTGCTGACTTCTGTGAAAAGCTGTTTTCTTATTATATCCTTAACTGAAAAAAAGATCTTCTTTGGAAAATCAAAACTTGTTTTATTATCTGCACCTGCATTAAAACAGTACATTGACGCCAGATGAAGCTCAACATAGCCAAGCAGCTTGATGTGCTGCTTCCAGTCTACACCAACAATTTCCATAAATTTCCTTAATATATATGCTCTTATTCCTGCTTTTGCCCCTATGCGGCCAATTACATAATCATTCAACAAAATCTTTTGATCTTCATCAACAGTCTTTTCCAGCTTTTTGATGAAAGTCTTAAAACTGTCAGAATAGGCTGCATATGTATTTCTCATCTCATTGAATCTTTCCTTATTGCTGATAAAGCCCCCATTTGACCTTGGGTGCTTCTCAACAATCTCTATGGTCTTTTTTCCGATCCCAAATTGCTCAAGTGTCTCATCTCTTGCTATCTTTATCAATGAAGGGTCCTTATGGATTATTATCTTGAATGGCTCTTTTTTTAACAGATACAATTTTTCGATTATTGAGCTGTAATTTATTTCATCAATGCTCTCTATGCTTTTGTACAGGTCATCATAGAATTTCCAGAATTTCTGGGAAAAATAGACTTCAATGAGTTTGTCAGGATATAGCCATGTCTCATTCATGGATGAACAGTTTGCCCCAATCTTGACTGTATATGGCTGTCCTTTTTTTGAATTGTAGAATCTCTGAATCCATCTTTCAACAACAGTATCGCCTCTGCAGAGAGTATAGTGCTTTGTCTTGTTCTGGATAAGCCTGTCCATGAATTCAAATTCTTTGTTTGGCGAAAGAAGTGCTATGTACAGATGTGGGGCATGCAGGCACAGTATTCTGTATTTTGGATCAATCTTTTCAACATTATTGAAGTATTCTTCTCTGAACCTAAAAAAATAGTCTTCTGCTTCCTGGAGAGTATTAAGTTCAATGATCTCCAGATTGGGATTAATTTTCTGATGGATTATCTTTGATTCTGAAGCTGCATTCGTACCCACATTTTTTTCAACGCTTCTTATGAAATGTTTGAGTTCATGAATCCAATTGGAATTGATCATATATTTCCTTTCTTCCTCAACAACAACTCCATGGCTGCTCATCTGCTTCACAAGCTTATGCACAGCCTGGTAAGTGACCTGGACACCATATTTTTTTTTCAGTAGAAAATGTATCCTTTTGGTCTTTATTCCTGGTGAATCTGCCAGTATCTGGACTATCTTATCCTTTGTCGAACTTGAATCCGCTTTGAATTCAGGTATGAAAAGCTCATCTGCCATTTTTCTTATAAATTATAATGGTAGAATTTAAGTATTTTTAAACCTTTTGGTTTATTATTATTAAACGAAACATTTATATAGGGTTATATCTAAAAAAGTATAATGTTCGGGGGCGATAGCGCAAGTTACGCCAAATCATAAAAAAATATCATTAGAAAAAGGTGTATTAATCGTGAGAATCAAAAAAGAAATATTAGAAACAACAGCAGTGCATTACGTCGGTGAGGAGACAATCCCTATCATTAACTATCTTAAAGGCAAGGAGGACATCTCAGAATTCACTGTAGCAGATGATACCAAGATAGAGATACATCTTGTAAGAAATATACTCTACAGGCTCAATGGGCACAACCTTGCAAAATATATAAGGAAAAAAGACAGGATCAAAGGCTGGTACATCAGTTACTGGTCATTGAATATTAAAAGGTTTGTTGAGCTGTATGACAAATATCAGGAAGAGAAAGTGTCTAAACTCAAGGATAAGCTCAAAAAAGAGCAGGACTCTATCGACGGCCTTTTTATCTGCCCAAACCTATGTTCAAGAGTCAGTTTTGACAGGGCCATGGAACTTGAGTTTAAGTGCACAGAATGCGGAAGGCTCCTGAACCAGCAGAACAATACCAGGACTATCGAACATCTGAAGGAGATGATCGAAGCCCTTGAAGTCGCTGTATAGAGTTTTTAATTGACTTTTTCTACTTATTTTGTTGTTATATTATCTATTTTGCATGTTAAATTGACTTAAACTGTAATTTTATTATTATTGTCTCCTCCATGACACAGACGGTCTTACTTTTTCTCTATGATTCTACTTATTGATCAGTTTCAATACTTCATCCCTTTTCTTTTCCATCAGCTTCTTTGTGTTCGCTTCAAGGTTCAGCCGAAGATATGGTTCTGTGTTGCTGGGCCTGACATTGAACCACCAGTCATCGTATTCGATTGTTATCCCGTCCAGAAAAAATACTTTTTTTGCATCAGAATATACCTTTTCAATCTCATTCATCTTCTTATCCTTATCCTTTACAATAGAGTTTATTTCCCCGGTTGCATGATATTTATTGAGTGGCTGTATGAGTCCAGAAAAAGATTTGTTTTCCCCAGCCAGGATCTCCATCATACGCAGGATAATATAGAAGGGAGACTCAAAAAAGAAATTATCCCTGACATAGAAATGGCCTGACAGTTCTCCGGCAAATATCGCATCCTCTTCTCTCATCTTTGCCTTGATATATGAATGCCCTACCCTTGATATCACCGGCCAGCCGCCATTATTTTCAATGGTCTCAGGTACAATCTTAGAAGACCTTAGATCATATAGTATCTTAGCTCCGGGCTGTTTTTTCAGCATCGCCTTGGCAATAAGGGCAGTCAACTTGTCACAGGTCACTGTCTTTCCCTTCTCATCAATGAAGAAGACCCTGTCTGCATCTCCGTCAAAAGCCACTCCAAAATCTGCCTTATTTTTCTTTATTGCTTTTTTTATATCTTCAAGATTTTCCTCCTTCAGAGGATTTGCCTCATGATTCGGAAAATTGCCGTCAAGATCCTGGAATAGTTCTGTCAACTCAACATCAAGATGAGAAAAGAATTTTTTTCCCACTAAAGCCCCCATACCATTGCCATAGTCCACAACAATTTTGCATTTTTTCAGTTTTTTTACATCTGTCCCGGACATCTCATTCATGACATAATCATCCAATATCTCAGACCTCTGCTGCATTGACCCTTTTACTTCATTCTTTGGAAATTTATTTTTCTTCACCATATCCCGGATCTGAGAAATACCTTTTTCCCACGTGAGTGGGATCGCCGCCTCCCTCACCATCTTGAAACCATTGTATTCCTTTGGATTATGCGATGCTGTTATCATTATTCCTGCATCATAGTCAAATTTTGCCACTGTATAATACATCATCGGTGTTGTACAGAGACCTATTGTAACTACATCGACGCCCTGTTCCAGTATCCCTTCTATCAGGCTCTCCTCCAGTTCATCAGATGACGACCTCATATCCCTGCCTATGACAACATTTTTGCATCCGACAAAATTGACAAACGCCTTGCCTATCTTCTTTGCTATCTTCCCATCTATCTCACCGGGTACTTTTCCTCTTATATCGTAGGCTTTGAATACAGACATAATACATTCAATAATCTTATATTATTAAAATGTTTCGGAGAATAATTTTTTGGTTCAATATTTGTGGCTGACTACTATTTTTCTTTCATCAATCTCAACCATACTGATCTTTTCCTGTGAAATAAGCTTTTCAACATATCTGTAGAATGTTGCCTTACTGCACAATTCCTCTTCATCAACAATAGATTCTTTTATTTCTGAAAGAGAAAGTTCTTTTGCCATGGCAAGCGTGATGATCCTGTTCTTTATCAATGATTTCTTGTTCCTTTTTATCTTTTTCAATATCTTGTCTTCCTTCGGCTTTTTAGTATTTACCTTTGAAACTGCATCTGCAACGATCCTGGATATCATCTCTTCATCAAGATTGCTGTTGGCAGCAACATTCTTTAGCCGGGAATTTTCCAAAAGCAATTCTTTTTGTTCTTTCTTCAGTTCCAGCATCTCCCGGTTCAGCCTGACAATATCTTCTCTGATCTTAGAAAAAGATTCAATAAGAGCCTCACGGCTCACACCCCCATTCACCATGAGTATATATCAATTTTTCAATGCTATTTAAATCTTTCTGAGACAATCTAGATACAGTCTCAAAAAAATATGAGACAAAAATGAGACGGAATAATACCAGATTCTCCAGTGGAAATAATGGGGTGTCAAAAATCAATAATTGAGACGAAAAAGATACTGCATATTACTAAAATGAGACAAAATTGATACACATGGAGCTTACTGTAATTTCTGCTGCAGGTGTCAGAGAAAAATATAAAAGAACAAGAATATTAGCTTTGAAGTGTTCCAATATATATATAGGATAGCAGAGGTGCATGATATGGAAAATAAAAATTCAGATTGCCTGTTCTGTAAGATAATCACAGGTGATATTCCCTGCGCAAAAATATTTGAAGATGAAAAGATCCTGGCATTCATGGATATATTCCCTGCAGCAAAAGGGCACACTTTGATTGTCCCAAAAAAACACTCAACAAACCTTGTTGATATGGACAAAGAAGATATGTTTGCTTGCCTGGGTACTGTTCAGAAATTAGCTCCTAAGATAATTGAAGCTATGGGAGCGCAGGGATTTAATCTGGGCATGAATAATTTCAAGGCAGCAGGTCAGGTTGTCATGCATTCGCATTTCCACATAATCCCAAGAAAACCGGGAGATGGTCTCAAGATGTGGGAACAGGGGAAATATGAAGAAGGAGAGATGAAAGTCTTTGCTGATAGGATCACAAAAGCGCTGGATCAGGTTTAATACTTTCCTTTTAAAGGTACGCCTGGGTTCTTCTGCTGCTTTTATAGTAACTTTTAAAAAGAGATTAGAATTCCATTGGGAGTAGCCAAGCCTTGTTGGTGTAGTCCGGTCAATCATTCAGCCCTTTCGCGGCGGAAGTAAGAGACTTCCAAGTCTCTTCCTGCGTCAGAGACAGGCTGAGACCCGGGTTCAAAAGAATGGTTTCGTCCATTCACACAAAAAGTCGCATGGACTTTTGTGCAGAAGAGCTTGTCTCTTCTTGCACCGAAATTAGTGAGGGGCGTAAAGCCCCTCTCCATGCGGTAAAGTAAGGGCGAACATTCATGAAAGTCCCGGACGAGGCACTTTAAAATTGTCAACAAAAATTAATTGTGGAGGTAAAGTAGGAGAATTGCATTCTCTGAAGGAAACAAATTGAAAAGAAGTTCCAGAAGATGGAAAAAAAAGCGTCAGATGCGTTGGAAGTGGCAACGTAAGCGAATGAAGAAAGAAAAAAGAAGAAGAAAAGCACAGAGATAAATAATTTCTATACTTTTTTTTGCTTTGAATATCTTTACTCTAAAGATGGGTATATTCTTATAATTTTCCGTCTGTCAATCATCAGAAATGTTCAGTAAAGTTTATAAATATTCCTTAAATTCTAGAACAAGTATTATGTTTAATGAGGTGTTTTAATGGAAAATGCAAGACCCCTTGATACATTGAATGGATCAAGAAATCAAAGAGTTATTGTTGAGTTAAAAAACAAGAGTCAATATATCGGAAAGCTAAAGGCTTTTGATATCCACATAAATATTGTCCTGGATGATGCTGAAGAAAGACTTGGAAATGAGCCTTCAAGAAAACTTGGAACAGTCTTCATAAGAGGAGATACAATCACACTGATTGCTCTGGAATAAAAGCACTGTAAAAAATGAAAGGAACACCTTCAATGGGGAAGAGAAGCAGTGGCAAGACACATATACACTGCAGGAGATGCGGAGAGCATACCTATCACATAAGGAAAAACAAATGCAGTTCCTGTGGTTTTGGAAAATCCGCAAAAGTCCGATCCTATTCCTGGCAAAAGAACAGAAAAAAAGAGTAGTTTTTCTTAATTTATTTCTTATCTGTTTATTTTCTGAATTATTCTGTCTAAACAATATTTTTTTCTAAAAATCTTTCTAATCTTTGGCCCAGCTTATTCAAAAACATCTTGATCCTTTCAATAGTCGTCGGATTATCCATCAGGATGCTGAATTTTTCTTCTTCTGTGAATGAATTTCCTGAACCGTCAGAGTAGGTTATCAGGATCCTGAATTCATTTTCAATGTTATAGATCTGACCTCCTTCCAACTCCAGTCTGAATGTCTTTTTTGAATTCAGTTCGTCGAGGAACCAATTATAGAGGTTCTGGTTGAATGTAAATTCTATGGTTATGTCTTTGGGTGAAGCAACTGATTCTTTTCCAAGGTCAAAACTTATATCAAAAGGCTCATCATACTTAACTGCATCCGGGTGGATTATCTCAGACAAGACCAGCTTTGGCTGATCAATGACTTCTATCTCAAAGATATCAGTATGTGCGATATCATCGCTCCTGATGCTCAGTGAGACCGGTTTTATGCCAAGGGAGTCAAATGAATACACAAATTCCAGAAGACTGCTCTGGCTGATCAGAAGTGCATCAATGCCTGTGCACTTTTCTTCCAGGCATGCCTGCAGATCCTTCAGATTCACATTGCCTGTATTCTTTAATATGCATTCAAATCTGATGCTGTTTCCGACCAGAACCTTTTTCTCAAAATCGCACACTACATCAATATTCTTTGAATAAACCTTGGTCTCTTCATCTTTCTTCTGGTCATACAACTGCATTATCTTATCGTACGAAAAACCGGCTCCTGTGCTTTTTGCATTGAAAGAGCCAACAAAGGTGCTGTTGAAAGAGGTAGTGATTGCTGTGGGAAAAGTATAGATATAATCAGGATTAAGGCCATCTGCAACCTTGACAATGAAATAGAGAGTTTTTTCTTCTTTTGGCCTTAGAAAAATCTGCTTCCTGTCCTGGTTAAGGATGGTTATCTCCCGAGGGTATGTCAGGACTAATTCAGTTGTGATATACTGGCTTTTTAGGTTTCTTATATGCACTTCAATCAGATTGTGAGAACCAAACATCACATCTGTATTCAGGAAAGATACTTGTGCATCAATGTTTTCAGGCAGATGTGCACCTACTTTTTTGACAGACACATCAATCTCCAGTTTCTCTGCAACAAGATCTGTATCATATGATTTCCAGGTAAATTTTGTTGCAGACTTATCTGAATCAACAGAATCTTTGAATTTTATATGGCCTGCATCAATGTATCCGAATTCTCCGTATGTCACGTCATACGGCACCCATCCGGTCCCCGGAAAATATACTTCTGCCCATCCATGAAGTCCCCAGTCTTCATCAAAAAGGTCTGAATTTGTGTAAGATATCCCTGATACAAATTTTGCAGGGATGCCAAGGCTTCTGCACATCGCAATGAAGAGATTGGTTATCTCGTCGCAGACGCCCTGCCTGTTGTCCAGGACCCAGCTTGCTTTCTGGCTGGCCTGGGCAGTAAATGTATTCAGGTCATACTCTATCTCAGAATTTGTCCATTGCGCCAGATTGAAGACAACTGAAAAGAGATCATCTTCTCCTTCTGCAAGAGAGGAAGCAAGCTCAATTATGTCCTCGTCAATATCGATTTTCTCTGTTATTTGGAGATATTCTTCCAGCTCAGGCTCTACTTCCGGGATGGGAAAATCTGTCTTCATTGTAACAGGCCTGTATCTGTTGAATGATTCCACCTCTGCTGACAGCTTATAGTATAGGCTGTCCTCTTCAACGTCATCCCATGAGAATTTATATGAATCACCTGTGAATTCTGCCGGCGGAAGAGTTGTCACAATCCTGGAATTCTGGCGCCATGTGTCTGCAGGGTAATACATCAATTCTGCAGTGACTTTCTCTACAGCAGATCTCTTTGATGTCTTTTCCAGCCTGATGATTGAATGCAGATCCACACCCATATCGATGCCGGACACATAGAACAGATCATCGCCAACCTGTGCAAATGCTGCAAATGACGCCAATAAAGTGAAGAGAAGATACATCAGCAAAATGGAGAATTTTTTATTCATCATGAATGTTTTATTTTAATTAGTTTATATTGTTTGCGATAGAATAGGGATCAGGAAATGGTAAGTTTTTTATACATCTGACGCGATTGAATCATCAGAGGTGGTATTATTTGAAGTATAAGATTGGTGTGATGGGCTCACATATGAAGCCAAAAGAAAAGGATCTTTTAAAAAAATCAAACATGCTGGGAAGGGCGATTGCCAAAAATAAATGCATCCTGATAAACGGAGCAACAACAGGTCTTCCTGATGCAGCTGCAGAAGGAGCAAAGTCCGAAGGCGGCATGGTGATCGGAGTCAGTCCTGCAAACAGTCTGCAGGATCATGTAAAAAATTATAAGCTGCCGACAAAGAGCTATGACACCATCATCTACACAGGTTTTGGCTTCAATCTCAGGAATATCATCAATATCAGGACCAGTGATGCGATTATCTTCCTGAGAGGGTCCATGGGAACCCTGAATGAATTCACAATTGCCTATGAAGACAGGAAAATAATCGGAGTCCTTGAGCATTTTGGCGGTGTATCTGAATTCATCGATGAGATTGTTGATATATGCAAAAAGGATACAGGAGCAATCATAATCCATGACACTGATCCTGACAGACTGGTCAGGAAATTGATTGCAGAGATTAAAAAAAAGGACAAGAGTAAAAAAAAATGAAACCAATAGTAGGAGTCTTTGGCTCTGCCGGTCTAATGCAAAACAAGGAACTGATAGCAAAGGCTGAAAAGATCGGAGAGACCATTGCCCTGATGAAATGCCGGCTCCTTACAGGAGCAACCACAGGGCTTCCTTTTGATGCTGTAAGAGGAGCAAAAAGAAAAAACGGATTTGTTATCGGCATTTCTCCTGCGTCGTCAAAATTTGAGCATGTAGAGACCTTTCATAAACCGCTTGAAGACCATGATGTTGTGATATTCACAGGAGCCGGCTTTCAGGGAAGAGATATCATTAATGTAAAATCATGCGACGCTGCAATCTTCATAAATGGCGGAATCGGAACACTGCATGAATTCACTGTGGCATATACTGATGACAAAATAATTGGTGTCCTGGAGGACAGCGGCGGTATAAGTGATAAGATTCATGAGATCATTGAAGTGCTCTACAAAAAGTCCAATTCTGTTGTTGTCTTTGACAGCGATCCTGAAAAGCTTGTGAAAAAAGTGATCATGGAAATCAGGACTGATACACTGCCTTAGATATTATCTTTATTTTATTAGCACAATGTTTATTAATTTTCTATCTATCCGGATTATTAGGTGAAATTATATGGATATGACTATAAACAAAATCAGTGATAATCTCTTTGAAGTACCTAAGTCTGGTGCAATGAACGTTCCGTTAAGGATATATACTTCTGAAAAGCTGCTTGAGAACCTCAAGGGAGATAAGTCGATACAGCAGGGAATCAATGTTGCCTGCCTGCCGGGAATAGTGCGAGAATCTATCATGATGCCTGATGCACATCAGGGCTATGGTTTTTCTATAGGCGGAGTTGCTGCTTTTGACCTTGAAAAGGGCATCATCACCCCTGGTGGGATCGGTTTTGATATAAATTGCTTACCCAAAGGAGCCAAAATCCTGACTGAGCATGGATATAGTCGGCCGATTGAAGTATTTGAAAACGACTTTACTGATGTTGAAAATGCAAATTCAGAATACACTTTAAAATCACGGATAGCCAGAAATAACTTAGTTTCTCTTGATTATGCACAAAAATCTTTTTCTTCCAAAGAGGCAGTCTATTTTATGAAGAAAAATTATTCCGGTTCAATCTACGAGATCAAAACAAGATTAGGCTATTCAATTAAGGTCACTGCAGACCATCCGATTTTGACCAAAACAGGGATGATAAATGCTAAGGAACTTACAAAGGGCGCAGAGATTGCTGTATATCCTTTCAAGGGTGTAGAATACGAGCCTTTGAAATCACAGATTCTTGTTGAAGATGGAATTTTCTCAACCCAGCAAAAAAATGCTCTCAAAAAAGGTAATTTGCTGCCTTTAAATCTAAACAATCCTAATTTGCCTATTCTTGTAAAATTATTTGGTTTTTTGCTTGGTGACGGGCTGGTCTATTTTTCAGGAGAAAAAGGTTTTGTCTGTGCATATGGCAGCAAAGAAGACTTGCTCACAATCAAAAAAGATTTTATGAAACTTGGGTTTAAAGCCGGTATATACTCAAGAAAAAGGCAGCATTCTGTCCCGACAAGATACGGCCTTGTTGAATTTGAAGCAGAAAATTCAGAACTGCATGTCTCTTCAAAATCACTTGCAAAATTATTTGCAGAGCTCGGGTTTCCAATAGGCAAAAAAACATCTCAGAAATATGTTGTGCCGGACTGGATAACAGATGCTCCGTTGTGGGTAAAAAGAGCATTTTTATCAGGTTTTTTTGGAGCTGAACTTTCAAAACCAAGGACTCATACAAAAACAGGATTCGACTGCCCTACGATCTCAATCAACAAGAGCAGTTTTTTGCTTGACAATGTGCGGGAATTTTCAATACAATTGATGCAGATGCTTGAAGAATTTGGTATTGAGACACATAGATTGCAGGTGCGAGAAGATTTTATCAATAGAGACGGAAAAACACATAGGCTGAAGATACAGATATCCTCAAAAGAAGAGAATTTATTGAATCTCTATGAAAAAATTGGCTTTAGCTATAATAAGAAAAGAGAAAGACTTGCAAATATAGCAGTTCTCTACATAAGAAAGAAAAAATATCTTGCAGAAAAACGAAAAGAATTGGCTCTAAAAACAAGAGAATACAAGAAAAAAGGGCTCACTCTAAAAGAAGTCCAAAAAATGCTTGTCTCTGACATTGCGAATCAAAGGTTTATTGAACGGCATTATTATGAGGACGCAAAGCAGAGAATTACATTGGATTTTGTATCTTTCAATGATTTTGTGAAACAGGAATATGAAGGTTTTGATGCATTCGGCACTTCATTTGACAGGATTGAATCCATTGTTCTGAAAGAATATGATGATTATGTCTATGACTTCAATGTAAAAGACACACATA
>JAHIYL010000148.1 GCA_018815145.1 Nanobdellota archaeon
CTTAATTTTTCATTTAAATTTTTCATAATTTACCACCATTGTATAATTTTGTATAGGTTGAACTATCTCTAAATTCTTTGTTTCGAAGTATTTGTTGAATATTCTGAATCTTTTGCTCATTTGAAAGATTATTACCTACAGTTTTTTGTTTTTCTCTGTATCTGTATTCAAGAATTGCATACAATAAATCTTGCTTGTGTATATTTGATTTACATCCATTTTAATCAAAATTTAATTCCTCCAGTGCTTCAGTTGCATTGAACACATCCTTATCTCCTCTTCCTGAGAGATTTATCACAACAATGTCTTTTTTGTTCAGATCTTTTGATAATTTGACAGCATGTGCCACAGCATGTGCAGATTCAAGAGCAGGAATTATCCCTTCTGTCTCTGATAGTAATTTAAAGGCCCTCAATGCTTCTTCATCAGTGGCGGCAGTAAATTTTACTCTTTTGCTGTCATTAAGGTATGAAAGTTCAGGCCCTACGCTCGGATAGTCAAGTCCTGCAGATATGCTGTATGATTCTTTTACCTGTCCGTTCTTATCCTGCATCAGATATGACAGCTGCCCGTCAAACACACCGGGCCTGCTCCTGCAGACAGAAGCACCATGAAATTCAGTATCAAGCCCTTTGCCACCTGGTTCAACACCAATCAGATTAACATTTGTATCCTGGATAAATGCATTGAATATGCCCATTGCATTGCTGCCTCCGCCGACGCAGGCGATGATGTGGTCGGGAAGTCGGCCTTCTTGTGCCATGATATCTTTTTTGACCTCTTCACCTATGATCTTCTGAAAATCCCTGACAATGGAAGGATAAGGATGAGGTCCGGCAACTGTTCCCAGCAGGTAATATGTGTCTTTTACATTTGTGACCCAGTCTCTGAGGCATTCAGATATTGCATCTTTCAAAGTGCATGAGCCTAAGGAAACAGGGACAATCTCTGCACCGCAGAGCCTCATCCTGTGTACATTCATCTTCTGGCGTTCAATGTCTTTGGTGCCCATATATACTATTGTCTTTATGCCAAGAAAAGCTCCGACCATAGCCACTGCAAAGCCATGCTGTCCTGCGCCGGTTTCAGCTATTATCCTGGTCTTTCCCATGTATTTAGCCAAAAGCCCCTGGCCAAGACCATTGTTTGTCTTATGCGCACCGCCATGCAAAAGGTCCTCTCTTTTCAGGTAGATTTTGCAGCCAAGTCTTTTTGATAGATTCCTGGCATGATACAGCATTGTCGGCCTTCCTGCATAGTCCTTAAGAAGAGATTTAAGTTCAGTATTGAACTTTTTGTCATTCTTAGAATTGATATATGCTTCCTCTAATTCTTCAAGAGCAGGCATCAACAGTTCAGGGACATATGTCCCTCCGAATTTTCCGAATTTTGTATTAAGCTTCATTTTGACCTCTCAATTTTTCTAATTATTTCAATTATTTTTATGATTTTTGCGTGGTCTTTTTTACCGGGATAATGTTCAACTCCTGAATTGATGTCAACTGCAAAAGGATTTAGATAGTGAATCGCGTCAGAAATATTGCTTTGATTCAAACCTCCTGCCAGAAAAAAAGGCTTTGAAACATTCTTTAGCAATCTATGATCAAAAGATTTTCCTGAGCCGCCAATATTTTTTTCAGAATACGTGTCAAAAAGCAGAAAATCTGAAACAAAGTCGATCAATGGTAATCTATCATTTACTCTGAGAGCCTTGATGATTTTTATATTTGGCATTGCTTTTTGAATGGTTCTGATATACACATTATTCTCATTTCCATGGAGCTGAACAATGTCAAGATCACAGTATTTGGCAATTTCAATCGCTTTGTCAATATTTTCATCAGCAAATACTCCAACACAGGGTTTTTTGATTTTGGAAATGATTGCTTGTGCATCTTTTTTATTGATATATCTTTTACTTTCTTTGTAAAATATAAATCCAAGAAAATCCACTTCATGTTCTTCACAGTATTCTGCATCTTCCAGATTTGTGATCCCGCATATTTTTATTTTGGTCATATTATCAGTTCCATCATCTTATTTTTGATATCCGGTGCAGTCATCAGGCTTGTGCCAACCAGGATGGCGTGTGCTCCTGCAAGTTTTACTTTCATGACATCTGCCCTGGAAAATATACCTGATTCACATACCAGAATTTTCTCTTCAGCAACAAATCTTGAGAGATTCAGGAAATGGTTTATGTCAACTTCCATTGTCTTGAGGTTGCGGTTATTTATTCCGATTATTTCTGCATTGCATAGAGCAGCAATCTCTAATTCCTGATAAGAATATACTTCCACCAAAGTATCTAGATTAAGGATGTCTGCAACAGCAATAAGTTCTTCAAGCTCTTCTTTTTTAAGAATGCCTGCAATCAACAGGATTGCATCTGCACCATAGAGTTTTGACTCATATATCTGATAAGGGTCAATAATGAAATCTTTTCGTAATAATGGAATAGATGTAGCTCTTCTGATTTTATTCATGGTTTCTATGTTGCCCATAAAAAATTCTTTTTCAGTCAAAATCGATATTGCACTAGCACCAGCGTGTTCATAGGATTTTGCTATAAGCACAGGATTAAAATCTTCTTTTATCAACCCTAATGAAGGAGATGCTTTTTTTATCTCAGCAATAAGTGATATTAGATGTTTTTTTTTTAAAGCAGCTTTGAAATCTCTTTTATTAGATTTTAGATTATTCAGCAGTACTTTAATTTCTTTTAAACCAAGCACCGTTTTCCGTTTTTCAATTTCCTGCAACTTTTTCTCAACAATCTTGTCAAGGATAGTGTTAGTTTTTTTCATTTTTTAATTGTTTGATTCCTCAATTAATTGATTTAATTTTAAGAGCGCTTTTCCGGAATCAATAGAATCTTTTGCAAGAAATATGCCTTGTTTGATTGAGTTAACTTTTCCGGAGACATAGATTGCTGCACCCGCGTTAAGGAGGACAATGTCTCTTTTTGGTCCTATTTTTCCATTCAAAGCATCTTTGATGATTTCTGCATTTTCCTTAGCAGTTCCACCTTTTAATTCATCCAATGAACATTTTGACAAGCCAAACATATCAGGTGAAATTTCGTAAGATTCAATAAGATTATTTTTTAGTTCAGTGATTGTGGTGTTGCCAGTCAATGTTAGTTCATCAAGACCATTCCCATGCACAGCCAGCACATGTTCTGACCCTGCATTTTTCAGGACAATTGCAATGGTTTCAGTCAATTTGGTGTCATACGTCCCAATGACCTGTCTTTTTACATCTGCAGGATTGCATAAGGGACCCAGAAAATTGAATATTGTCTTGAATCCAAGCTCTTTTCTTACTTTTCCGACATGTCTGAAGCTGGGATGATAAAGTGGTGCATACATAAAGCCAATCCCAATTTTTTCAATGTTCTTTTTTGTCAATTCAGATGAACACATAATATTCACACCAAATGCTTCAAGAACATCAGCAGAACCGGATTTGGAGGACGCGCTCCTGTTGCCGTGCTTGGCAACAGGGATACCTGCGCCTGCAACAACAAAAGATACTGCAGTTGAAATATTAAAGGTACTTGAGTCATCACCGCCGGTTCCGCATGTGTCAACCATTGTCTTGACATCAGGTGCAATCTTCACTGCTTTTTCTTTGATGACCTTTATCATAGAAGTGATTTCTTCTGTTGTGGCGCCTTTGATCTTTAAAGCTGTCAAAAATGATGCGGTTTGAGAGTCTGTCAGTTTTCCTTCCATTATTTGATCCATGATTTCTTCAGACTCTTTGTCTGTGAGATCCTTTTGCTCAATCAATTTATTTATTATCATTTTTTCACCTGTTCAACCAGATTCTTGATAATTAGGCTGCCTTGTGGTGTAAGAATGGATTCAGGATGGAACTGCACCCCTTCTACAAAGTATTTCTTGTGTCTTACAGCCATAACAATATTTTCAGTTTTTGCAGAAACTTCTAAACAATCAGGAATAATTTTACCTATTTGCGAATGATATCTTCCACCGTAGAATGGATTGATTATGTTTTTGAATATTGTCTTATTATCATGGGTGATTTTCGAATTTTTTCCATGGACAGGAAGCGGTGCATTTTCAATCTTCCCTCCCAAAGCTTCAATAATGCATTCATGGCCCAGACAGACACCGAATATTGGTATTGTCTGATGATATTTCCGGATAATCTCTTTACAGACCGGAACTTCTTTTGGCACATATCCTCCCGGAGATATCACTATCAGCCTGATATTTTGAGCTGTCACAATATCCCTTATCTTGTCAAGAGAAGTGTTGTTGCGGTATACAATCACATTGCATCCGATCTTTTCAAATTCATCAACAAGATTGAATGTGAATGAATCAAAATTATCAATGAACAGGACATTAAGCATGAATATCACCGTAATTATTATAATAATTATTATTATTATCAAGGCTTTTCATGCATGCCATTGCTTTTTTCTTTGTCTCATCAAACTCATTTTCAGCTACAGAATCAAATACTATCCCTGCACCGGCACGCACATAGGCTTTGTTGTCCTGAAGAGTCATTGAACGAATCACTATGCATGAATCCATGTCTTTGCTGGGAGTTATATATAGGACAGCTCCGCCATAGAATCCTCTTTTTGTATTCTCATATTTCCTGATGAATTCCATTGCCCGTACTTTCGGAGCACCTGTCAGTGTTCCCATATTCATTGTCGCAAGGTACGCATGAAGGCAGTCAAGCCCTGGCTTGAGCACTCCTTTGACATTCGACACCAGATGCTGCACATGTGAATATTTTTCTACAATATAGGATTCATCGACAATTCTTGTACCGGGAACAGAGATTTTTGCAACATCACTCCTTGCAAGATCGACTAGCATGGTATGTTCAGCAATCTCTTTTTCATCTGTCTTGATGTCAATCTCATACCTTGAGTCCAGTTCAGGATCAATATTATCATTTATTATGCCTCTTGGTCTTGTGCCTGCAATAGGCCGCAATTCAACACTCTTTTTGTCACCTATGCCCTCTACTCTCAGTTGCATTTCAGGACTTGCACCCAGAAGGATTGTGTTGCCGAAATTCTCAAAAAACATGTATGGAGAAGGATTGATTGATTTCAGTCTTTGGTATATGTCAAGCGGCTCTTCATTATATTCTTTTACAAGTGTCCGTGAATAGACGCATTGGAAAATATCTCCTTTCTTGATATGTTCCTTGATTTTTTGAGCATTTGTGAGGTATTCTTTTTCAGAGGTATCTGATTCAATTCTTTCTGAAATTTTCTTTTTTTTCTTAATTTTGAAGGTTCCCCTGTTTTCCAAGGCGCGCTCATAATTTTCAATCCTTAACAGACATTCATCAAACAGTCTTTCATTGTCCTCATCCATCTTCATTGCATTGGAGACAATATATGTCTTTTTTTCTTCGTGATTCACAAAAAAGAGATTATCAAGGAAAAAAAATTCATAGTCCTTGTTTTCAATAGGACTCTTCTTGTTTTTTGGAAGATCCTCAAATTGGTCTATAAAGTCATATGAGATAGCTCCGAAGAGGCCGCCGTAGCAGGCAAATGGCTTGATTATGGGCTGGAATTTGAAGGCAACAATCCGGATTATATCCATGTGAGTCTTGAGCATGAGCCTGTCTTTTTCAGAGACATTTTTTCTTTGAGGTTTCAGTTTACCCTTGATTTCTGTCTGAGTTACAACAAGAGAATCACAGAAATCAAAATCCTGTTTTATATATTCCAGGAATCTTTCCCCCAATTGATTGAGTGCTTTGATTGAGAAAGAATCATCTTTTCCGGAAAGTCTCAGACAGGGGTCTGCACTACCTATTGAGTTCTCACCATATTTTTGTACTATTGCAGCAGATTCAAGAAATACAGAGTTCTCTTTTCTGCCGTAATCAGAGATCCTGGCAAACAATTCAACAGGGTCGATTGCTTTTTCTATCACCTTGAATAAGGGTATCATGCTGCCTACTTTTACCTGCTTCAGGAGATTCCTGAAGTACTCAGTGTTTCCGTTGAGGTTTAGTTTTTGAATGCTCTGCATTTGATCACCTATGTAATTGTAATATTATAGTAAAAATGAAAAAAAATGGGGATGCTGGGACTTTCATGCACCTAAAAAGCCTGCCTTACGTTACTCGGAGGGCTTTATGTCCTCCTTAGTGTTTGCGCC
>JAHIYL010000149.1 GCA_018815145.1 Nanobdellota archaeon
CCTGCTGAATTTAGTGTATCCAAGGCACAATGATAGATTTCCTAAATTATTTTTTTATCATATTCATTCCTGCACTTTATCATAAGATACAATATCTTGTTTTGGCACCTCTGCGTTTTCCTGAGATGTTCTGGATCATACTTCCTGTAGCTATCACTGTCCTATTGATCGAGCTCTATTTTGGCAGGTATATATGTGCATCATACTTGTGTATTCCGATGTTCTCTATGATGCCAGTGCACTTTCAGTAGCAACAACAATCATCTCAGTGTCAATACTCTATATATTGGTCAAGGTATTTATCCATCTCCTCCGTCTGCTGGAACCGCAAGCCCATGATGAGGTTGAGGACCTTATACAGGATGTAGAACATGACCTGGAAGAAGCAGCTAAAGAAAGCCATACAATAAACACTAAGAAAAAAAAGAGTTAGTTTTTTTGCAGTTTTGTTTTTTTTATGAAGATCCTGTCAAATATCTTTTCAGTCTTCACTCTTATCGGCTCAAATGTGAATGCCAGGATCAGCACTGAGATTGCAGAGACTTCCGGGTTTGTTATTCCCAGAAACACTTTGAATGATTCACCAAGGATGAATTTCAGCACTTCAAATAGTATAAGTACTACTGCTCCGATAATTGAATACATGACACTCTTCTTGAATATGATATTGATGTCCAGAAGATGATACTTAAGGATTGCATATGTGCATCCCACTACAAATATGATTATGCCCCATTCTATTAATAGGATAGGAACAAGGTAGACTATCCCGGCCTTTCTCAGGGAATCAAGTATGCCTGCAATAGCTGGCATCATCAGAAGCGTGATGAAGTATTTTTGCCTGTTCTTCTCAGCAAAACTGCCAGCATGCCTCATAGCCTTTGAATATTCATAGATCACATATATGACTGCACTGATGAGATAGAATGCAAATATCTGGAAAGCAAATCCTGGAACTCCTGTAAATCCGCCGGGCTTTGTTTCGATACCGGTGAAAAAGCCTGTACCAAGATTTGACAAAAAAAACAATAGCGATAAAAAATAGAAAAAGAACAGCTTGAATCTTGTCTTCCTGTGATCAAGGAAAACATATGTGAAATGAATGAACAATGGCACAGCAAGGATGTTACCGGTCATACCAATCTTATTCAGAACAAGAGCTAAATCCGGACTGGTCACAAAACTCGTGAAAAATGTCCCAAACCCATGCACTGCCAGGCTCAGGCAGAACAGGGAAAATAGAATTCCCTGTTTTTTCCTGTTCTTTAATATGACCAGCATCGCAAGTATCATAGAAATGATTCCACCAAGCAGTGCAGGAATGCTGTCAGCTGTTGCCATGATAAGTGTTCTATCGTAGGGAGTATTTATATTTTTTGGGTGATGACTTGGTAAAATGGATTAGTTCACGTAGGAGGAGGGTGGCATTGCAGTAGTTTTTTTAGCACCAAAATCATAATTGGGAGGAATTTTCATGAAAGACTTATTCAGTTTTTTGGAATAAGATATATGAATTTCTGGCAAATATTTTTCCAATAGCTCTGGCAGCATATCCATGGTAATTTTCTGCTTATTTTTCTGCAGCACATAGTCAAAAGTGAGAGCTAAGAATGTATCAAACAATTCATTTCGCCAATCATTTTGTGTCGCAATTATCATGGTGTTAGATTTTGTATCAAGTCAACTTTTCCTGTGTACATTACTATTGTCAATGAGTCATCCTTAACCAGGGTGGCAATTTTTTCCAGTTGTCCATAAATTTTATCTTTATTTGCATCCTGATCCATCAAGGCAGAACATCATATATTAAAAATTATTAACAGTTAAAATTAAGGAGTAAAAAATGAAAAGAATTATCCTATGCACAATTTTTTTAGTATTTGGCCTTATTCTTCTTTCCGCCTGCACAGAAACAAATAATGAGGCAGTATGTAACAAACCATATATTTTGGTTGGGCAAGGATGCTGTCTTGATAACAATGATAATCAGATTTGTGACAGTGATGAGATGGATTTAAAATCAAAGATGAACGAAGAGGTAAAACCAACCTGTCCAACAAGCTGCGATGATAAAGATGAGTGCACAAAGGATTACTGCTCTGAAAATACTGAATACAAATGCAGAAATGACAATATATCACCCTGCTGCGGAGATTATAAGTGTGATAGCAAAGAGAATTATTTTACTTGCGATAGTGACTGTGAAATTTCACCGACAATTGCAGAACTCAATGAAAAATTTCTTGAAGTATTCAAAAGGAAAAATATACTTCTTGTCGCTGTAGAAGATGAAGAGGATAATGCGATTCAATATCATGAACATGATGTTTTGAGAGGGATTGTAATAGAAATTAAGGATAAGAATAGATATGTGAAAACCATAAAGCAATTCAACAGTTTCGTGATGAACCTGTATACAAGACGATATAACAACTGGATTGCACAACTCAACTACGAATTGAATGTCAACGAGTATTCTTATGTCTCAGGAACAAAAACAAATGTACTTGAAGAATTTGACAATAAAATAATCCAGCAATCAGATTATACTATTTTTTATAAGCTGCTCAAAGGCTCCCAATATACTGCAAAAAAGTTTGATGGTTTGTATATAGACAGTAAATTATTTGTGATTTGCACACCCAATTATGTTGTTGAAGTGAAAGAAGATCCAAAACTAACATGGTATCAGAACTTTGACAAAAAAACAGAGGAAGAAATACTGAATATTGTTGACAATTATATTACAAACGTAAAAGAGACAGGAATTGTACAGAGCAAGGCGATTCTTGATTTCTGTAGTGAAAAAAGTGGTTATGAATATCAATAAATGGCAGCATTGAAACAAAGCATGAAAGAAGAAAAAGCTAAAAAACAGAGCTCTGTCTTATTCACTTTCATCATTTTATTAGTTCTTTTCACTGCCTATCTGTTCTTTTTGCAGCTAAATTATTCCAGTCTCAAAAAAGAGTACACTTCTTACAGAGAATATTCTGAGAATTATAAGACCTATGCTGAAAATTACTTTAAAGAGATCAGAGAGAACCTATCTGATTCAATAAGGAAAACGCAAGAACTGGATTCCAGTATAAATAAGCTAAATGATAAAAACAGAGACCTGAATGATTCCTATGAGTCACTGAATAACGAATATACCAATCTTATGGAAGATATCGATTCAACAATAGACAAAATAGACATATATGAAAAAGAATTGAATGACTCAATGCAGTGGTTCAAGGAGAATTCAATGCTTGACAAAATTTTAGTAGCTGATCAAATAAAAGAAAGGCTCAACAAAGACTGCCTAAGAAAAGCTGGCGATTCTTGCATCATAAAGGCTGCTTGCATTCAGGATTACAATGAGAAAGAGCTTAGAATAAGGTATAAAGCTGACGAAAAGACCAGCAATGAGGAAGACAAACTCCAGACACTTAGCCAGTTCGTAGCCAATAAAGGAGGTGACTGTGAAGATTTCTCGTTATTCTATAACGCTGAGATCAGATATCTCATTAGAGAATGTTCAGACCATAAGGATATAGTTCTTGAATCCTGGAAAGAAAGTGAAAAGCTGGGAGATTCATACAACATAGATTTTGAGGGGGTAGAATCAATACAGCACGCGTCTGCAAAAAATCTTTCGGCAGGTTATCTCATTCCGATAGTAATATGCGGCACGTTCTTTTTTGAAGATGATGGAAGTCATTATGGCCATTGTGTTGTTGCATTTTCAGAGTCAGAAATACTTTCAATAAAAGACATTATATATCTCAACAGAGCCCCTATAATTGAACCTCAAAGTGGTGGATACATAGGCGTTATCAACGGCGAGTCGCCTGAAATCGTATTGGCAAGCTCAACTACTGTAACTGATTTGCCTGAATCATTTATTAGTGTAATCATCACTGATTCAGACTTATTCTTATATTCATTCAAGTACCACGAATGGAACAGCTATTCAAATTTCAAGGATAAACTGGAAGAAAACAGACAGGACCTCTTGGATTTTAGGTAGAAAAAAAGAAAAAAGATGGGCCCTAGGGGACTTTCGAGAACAATTCGCCCGACACTGTACCGCATGGAGAGGGGCTTTACGCCCCTCACTAATTTTGGTGTGAATGGACGAAACCATTCATTCGAACCCCCGGCCTATTGCTTAAGAGGCAATCGCTCTATTTGGCAGAGCCCAAACCATTGCTCGGACTAAGTAACCAAGCTGAGCTAAGAGCCCATCTATTCAAGCTAGACTTGGTAGAAATTTAAAAAAGTTTTGGAAAAGAAAGACTAAAATCCATAAATTAACAACATTTTTAAAGCATATGCATTTCTTTGATGTTGATGCCAGCAGCAAAAAAACGGGAAGAACAGAAAAAGCAGGAAGATATTGAACAGGAGATTGTCAGAGTGAAGCTTCCAAGAGGCATTCAGGTCCTGGGAGTCCTTGAAAGAAGGCTCGGCGGCTCAAGATGCTCAATAAGGTGCCTGGATGGCAAGACCAGGATTTGCAGGATTCCCGGACGTCTCAAAAGAAGGCTTTGGGTGAGGGAAGGTGACATTGTGCTGATTGAACCATGGGAACTCAATGCTGATACCAAAGGAGATATAATTTATAAGTACACAAGGGCTCAGATCAGCCACCTGAAAAAGAAAGGCCTTCTCAGCAAATTGGATGAATTTGAACAGTTCTAGATATTTGTTTTATAATAAATTTTAAAGATAGATTTAAATATAAGTCTTTGACCCCATTCAAAATTCAGTTTTAAAGTCAAATATGATATATTTACAGGATTTTGAAGGCAAGACAGATAAAGAGGATCTGGAAGGTCTGATAGCTTATGCATCAAGCCCAAAACATGATTTCACTCCAAGCCAAATATCATATTTTGTTGATGAACTTAAAAGAGCAGAAATTCCCGACAGGCTCATTCTCTACTTTCTTCATAACGCTCCAAAGCAGCAGAATGCAGCATCAGAGTACTTTCTCCCAAATCTGACAAGAGAAGACAAGGATAATACTATCTGGAATGAACTCACGATTGAAGAGAAAACAGTGCTTGCATGTTCATATATAGCGTACAATGGTGCTAAGGACATGCAATCAGTCACTTCCGGACCCCTGCAGGAAGCATATTTTGATAAAGTGCTGGATAATCTGAAAAAACAATCAGAATTGCATAATATGATCAAAAAGGAGCACCTGGTCTATTTAGCCGGTTCAAAAGCAGCAGCAGAATATGGAATAGTTGGAGCAGGTGTGATATATTTTCTGCTTGAAGGCTATCTGCAAGACAAGAAACTCGCTGCTATTGTCGCAGGATCTGATTTTATGGGCAATAGCCCAGGCAGATTCAAGGTTTTCAAAGAAATACATGAGTTGCTTACTAAACCTGTCAGCCAGGGAGGATATGAAATTGACAAAGATGATGCTGCTCTCCTATGCATTTCACACGGATTTGAAAAGTATGTTGATGGCCATGGTGAAATATTCAAGGACAGAGTTATTGACAATTACGGGCGCCTCAGGGAAATATTGTATTCTAGTCCAGTTGCTGTCCAACTTGCAGGTTCATGTAATGCAATGGACACCAAAGGAGCTGATACATTAGAAAAAGCCACAGCAGCTTATGACAATTTTTACATCAAATACTTTCAGAAGAAATAAGTAACCACTCTCAAATGGAAAAATTTAAATAGTCTGAAACTTTTAAATTAACTTATGGGAGTGGGACTTGCTATCAGCCTTTTGCTGCTTATAATGAATCTGTTCTTCTTGCTTTTTGTATTCCATGCAATTGATTACTCTGCTTTCAATGTTGAATTCATAATCATTCTTATCACAATGATTGCAACCCTTCTGATGATGTTCCTTATCAAGAAAAAGAGATGCTTCCTAAAGACCACATTGTTATTCTTTTCTTTCAATCTCCTGCATGTTGCATACCTTTATTTCCAGACAAAGACATACAGCCTGATAGGTCTCGCCATTGTCAATGTGTGCGGGCTTCTCTATACAATCGAAATCATTGTTCCTGAAAAGACTCGTGTGCAGAAGAGAATCCATGATTTTCATCCTAAAGAAAAGAAAAAAATGATCAACAGGGAGCTTCAGGGACAGCCTGAAAAAGATCCAAAAATAGTCATAATCAGAGAAGAAAACAAGGAAAAGGATATGCTTATCAAAAAGGCAATTGTAAAAGTTGCAGGCAAAAAGAAAAAAATATTCATAGGTTCCACACATTCAAAAAAAGTCCATCACCCTTCTTGCAGATACATAAAAAACATCTCCTATAAGAACAAGGTCGAGTTCAAAAAACTGCCGAATGCATACAGACAGGGATATAAAAAATGTGTGTGCCTGAGAAAATAGAGACTGGTTCTATGTCAAATTAGGTATTTTTCTTCTTCTTATTTCTGACTTTTTTTGCACTTTTTTGCTGCCTATGCCCCTTCTTTTCCTCAATAAGCATGAAGAACAAAAGGATGACAATACCTGCACTAATTCCGGAATCAGCAATATTGAATATTGGCCAGATCTGAAGATCAAGAAAATCCACAACATAACCAAGATACAATCTATCTATCAGATTTCCCAAAATACCTCCAAACACAATACCTGCTGCAAGTTTTGGCCTGGGCAGATCCCTGTAAAAGAACAAAAAAATAAAAACTGCGACAAAAGACACAAATATAAATAAGGGATTATAACCTTTCATCATCCCCCAGGTAGCTCCGGTATTCTGGATATATGTTATATGGAAAATATTTTTCAGTATAGGGATTGATGCGTTCAGGTCCATCCCGGTCCTGACCAAAATCTTTGTCAGCTGGTCAAAAAATACAATAAATATTGCTCCGATAACAAAAAGGACATCTTCACATCTGAAGTGCCCGAATTTTTTGTTATTTACCATCTGAGATCTTCCTGCCTGGGTGCTTCTCCCTGCCTTTCAATATTTGCAAGCCTCTGACTGATGTTTTCAAGGGCTGCTTTAAGATAATCCAGCTTTGTTGAGATCAGTTCCAAATCTTTTTCAAGTAGGTTTGGTCTTGGTTTTTGCTGCATTGGTTGAGATGAAGAAGGATAATCATTGTATTCCTGCTGTTGTTGCGGATCTGAAGGAGCACCGGATGCAGCATTGGTTGGCGGAGGAAATGAATATGCTGAAGTGGAATTGTTCTGAGATGAGATAGGATCAGTAAATGATGGCTGGCCCAAAGGAGCTCCCATCTGAGGAATTGAATTATCAGACCCATGAATCGAGTCAATTGAATCAAATGGAGCTGGATTTGACTCATCTGGCAGAGCAGTGTGCCGGATAGGATTCAATGGCGGTGCTTCCAATGGTGGCAGACCCATATTATCTTGAGGGAGCGTACTGGCTATATTTTTTCCCTTGCTAAGGAAATCATCCCCAAATTCTTCCTTTTTTTTGCCAAAAGGCAAAGCATCAAAAATACCCATTGTACATTAATTTAATTTACCTCAATACTATTAAATCTTTTGCATTTTTACACAAATTATGTACTTACTTTGAAATGAGAACTATATACTCGATAGTATATATTAGATGATAATAATATTTA
>JAHIYL010000150.1 GCA_018815145.1 Nanobdellota archaeon
CCGAAGAAATCTATTAAAAAATAAAAAAAGGACATACAGAGACTTCAGTGTCCTGGAAAAATACATCACAAAACGTGAAGAAATAGATGAAGCCATAAAAACTATGGTCAATATCAACAGGAAAAGATGGGGTAGACGCAATCTTCCGGGAACATTCACAAGCAAAAAAATCATTGATTTCTACAAGGACATCGCAGTATATTTTTTGAGAAGAGGCTATCTCTCCTTTTGCATTCTTGATCTGGATGGAAAGCATGCTGCCTATGCATTCTCCTTCATATACAATGCAAAAATGTATGACTATTCAGTTGGAATCCTGCCTGAAAAAGACTTTCTTAAACATGGAATAGGTCATGTGGCTTACCTTAGCAAATTGAATCTTGCGTATGCAAAAGCATGTCTGGAATTCGATTTTCTCAGAGGTGAAGAGGATTACAAAATCAAATATTCAAATGCAATGAGGACAACTTCAGAGACAGTCATCGTGAAAAAAAGTCTTCAGGGAAAATTCATTTTATCAGTATTCAGGATTAAATTCATGCTTCGTAATTTCATAAAAAAGAATATACCTGAAAAAATGCAGTGGAAAATCAGCAGTTTTCTGATGAAGAGCGGTCTATACAGGGTCTGAGGTGAAAGCAATGAAATTCTTATTTACAACATCCTTCTATCCGCCGTATCATCTCGGCGGTGATGCAGTGCATGTGAAATACCTGGCAGAAGCATTGGCAAAAAAAGGGCATGATGTCCATGTCCTGTTTTCTGTTGATGCATATCTATTCAAGAAGAAAGGCAGTTTCAAAGGTATAGAAAATCAAAAAAATCTGACATTTCATGCACTTGTTTCTCCTATCCGAAGCATTGAGCCGATCCTCAACTATACATTTACCACCATGCCATATACTTTGAACAAGTTCAGTAAGCTTGTCAAAAAGGAAAATTTTGATGTTGTGCACCATCATAATATATCTCTTCTGGGTGAATCTATTCTGAAGAGACGAGGTCCTTACGTGAATCTATATACAGCACATGATTATTGGCTTGTATGTCCAAAATATAACCTGTTCAGAGAGGGACAGATATGTAAAGAAAAAAAAGGATGCTTCTTTTGCTGCTTGAAGGACAGGAAACCCTATCCTTTTGTACGCTTCTTACCAATTTTCAAAAAGCATCTGCATGATCTGGATGCAGTGATTTGCCCAAGTGACTTCATGCGTAAAGTGATATCTACAGAGATAAATAATTGCATAACTTTATACAATTTTTTGAAGATTCAAAATAGAACAATAGTCAAAGAAAATCATGATAGATATTACTTTTTTGCAGGTGCACTTGAGCCTGAAAAAGGAATTCTTGAATTGATAAAGGTTTTTAAGAAAAACAATAAGAAGCTAGTTATTGCAGGAGATGGTCCTCTTAGAGGCGAAGTAGAGACAGAAGCGTTTGATAATATATCATATGTAGGATGGCAAAAACAGGAAGATATTTTTTCCTTGCTGGCCGGCTGTCAGGCTCTGATTATTCCATCTGTGTGTGCAGAAAATTTTCCCACTGTAGCTCTCGAAGCATTGTATTATGGAAAACCGGTAATTGGATCAAATAATGGTGGAATACCTGAAATTATCAAGAAAATTGACAAAAGTCTTGTTTTTAATAACTTGAGTGAGTTATCAAAAATCATTGGTAGTTTCAATGCATCTGAATTCAATGAGGAAAAAATAAAAAGAATCTATCAGGAAAATTTTTCAGAGAAACAGTATCTGAAATCTTATATGAACCTTATACAAAGAAAAAAAAATTAAAATGAAAATACTCATAGCATCAACATTTATTCCTCCGATAGCTGGAGGAGCTGAAAATGTGGTCTGGGAGACCGCAGTGCGCTTGACATCATATAAAGATGTTGAAGTGCATATAGCAACGATAGGTAATAAAAAATTTGAAATAAGAGATAGGGTGCGGATTCATTATTTCCCGATAAAGCCTCTGCTTACAATATATTACTCACTTATTGGCAAAAAACGTATTGATAGTCTTTTTGATGAAAACAAATTTGATATCATCCATGTCCATATACTACTCCCATGGCTATATCTATTCAGGAACATGCCAGGGAAAAAAGTACTGACCTGTCATGGTGATGAAGTATATAACATCAGATGGTATCAGCAGTACTTCACTAAGAAAGCTGTACAAAATGCCGATGCAATTACTTCTCCAAGCATCTGGTTGCAGGAGATTGCAAAAAAAAGTTTTAAGATGCCGGTTAAATATATACCTAATGGTGTTGATACAAAAATATTTGTTCCCGGAAAAGGCAAAGTGAAGGATTATGTCTTTTATTATGGCAGATACATTGAAAGAAAGGGTTTTTTGGAGCTTGTGAATGCTGCCAGGAGTCTTCCTCAGTATAAATTTGTATTTGCAGGTGCAGGACCTTTGTCGAAAATTATAGACAGACCAAATATGAAGGATCTTGGGTTCAAAAGTGGACCCTCTTTGGTAAAGCTTATACAGGAAGCAAAGATATGCGTTTTTCCATCACACTGGGAGAATATGCCTCTGGTTGGGCTTGAAGCCATGTCCTGCGGCAAAGCAATAATTGCTACAGAAAAGGGTTTTTCAGAGATAATTGAGAATGGAAAAAATGGAATTATAATTGAAGCAAAAAATACAGAGAGCCTAAAAAACCAAATCATTTCTTTGATGGAGAACTATAGAATTAGACATCATCTTGAAAACAATGCAAGGAAAAAAAGCGCAATATTCGATTGGAACAGTATAACTAAAGAGTATTATGAGTTATATTTATCTCTATTGAAAAATAAGTAAATTTCCTAAAAAATGTCTGGTATTCATGTAAAATAATCAAAGTACTAAAATCTAATGTTCTTCTAAAGGTCAAGTCTTCTTATATACTCCAGCAATAAACATACCTTCTTTTTTATTGGAAAACCTTTCTCTTATTGATAGGTTGACATAATAATATAGTGTTGCGAGAATATTAAATCTAAATTTATTTTGTATCCCTTTCTCAAATAACCTTTTTGCATACTTGCCGCAAAAAATATATCTCTTCTCTATAGAGCTAAATCCGGAATTTAGCATAGTATTATTGAATGTATTTAATGTAAAATAATTATGGACTGAATGTTCTTTTTTATGCTTCCTCTTGAGTTCAGGATCAATGCCTGATAGCGAATCAACTGACATGATTAGTGTGCCGTCTTTTTTTAGTATCCTATGAAGTTCCTTAAGAATTTCATTATAATTACTTATATGTTCTATGACGCAGAAACTGAAGATTTTATCAAATGTATTGTCAGGTAACTTAATTTTTGTAATGTCATTGGAGATAAAATCAACAGACAGATTATTGTGATGGCTAGCTTCAATCTTAGCCAATCTTATTGCTTCAGATGAAATATCAACACCTGTTATTTTTTTGCATTTTTTTC